>CALDQI010000027.1:0-3250 GCA_937911635.1 uncultured Pseudomonadota bacterium
CCATCGCACGTTCACCCCCACTCAACAATGACAATCGCTCAAGCTTCTTCCCCGGGGGTTGAGCAAAAATACTAATCCCCGTACTCAAAGGTTCATTGGGCTCGATCATCTTTATAGAGGACGACCCTCCTCCGACGAGTTTTGGATAGAAAATCTGAAAATTTGCATTGACGGCATGCACGGTTTCTAAGAATCGTTCTGTACACAATTCGTTTAACTGGGAAATGGTATCTTCAATCTGTTGAATGGAACTTTCTAGATCCATCTTTTGTGTCATCATGCTTTCATATTCGGTTTCAACATCCGCGATCTCTTCAACAGCAGCAAAATTTATCTGCCCAAACTTACCTTGCTTTTCCGATAACTCTTCTAGACTCTGTTCCCAAGACTCTCTCAACTGAACAGAATCAAAGTCTTCTTCGGAGCAATACATCGCGCGCGTCATTTCTGCCTGATGTTCATTTTGCGGAGGAAGTGTCAGCACCCCATCCAGAGGTTGCAATACGATCTGTCTGTCTTTATTCAGACGATCAACCAACGCTGCGAGTCGAACATCATACTGTTTAACAACCTCGTGTTTAAGCAACGTCAACTTGGAATGAACCGCATCCAATTCCTTCTGCAGGTCTACTCGCTGCTTGGTCACCAAATCCTTTTCTTGTTGGGTTTGTTGTACTGCTGTCTCCATCTTGTCTGCATACACCATCAGTTGTTTAACACTGGCAATGGTTGCATCTACTTCGTCCTGTACCTCAGTATGTTCTTGTTGAAACTCCAATACCGTTTCAGCCAATTTACGGTTCGAGTGAATCAACTCAGTATGCTTCTGGACTATTGTTGCAGCCTCCGTTTCATGTCCATTTTTGCGCTTTAACAATGCATCTTTGCTTTGTAGCAACGCATCCCGACGCTGTTTGGTTTGGATGAGGCGCTCTCCGAGCAACGTACACTGGTTGTTCCACTCATTTCGCCTTCGGGAACAGTCTCCTGCATGCTGCACCTGCTGCGAACGCTGTTCCTGAGAAAATCGTAAATCTGTGTCCAATGTGGACACAGTGGTGTACAACAAGGCGATTGCTTCGGTCAATTGTTCACGTTTTTGCTCTTTTTGTCGCCGCTCCTGAGTCGCAGTGCTTGCCCGTTGCACCATATTTTGCTGTTGTTTTTGTACTGAACCAATATCCTGTGTAAGGGTCTGCACAGTACGTTTACTCCGGTCGACGTCTTCTGTTAGACGACGGGATTCAAACTGTATCGATTGAAGACGATCTTGTGTTTGCTGTACGGCATCTTTACTTTCAGCGACCTTGTCTCTGGTCTCTCGGAGAGCATCTTTGGCTAAGGATAGCGTCTCTTCTAACTGGACCAATCTTGATTCTTCCGACACCAATGTTCTTCGACGGTGCAATAACTCACTCGCTATAGATGCAGGAACACCGCTCACTTGAACCCCGTTTCGTTCAACGACAATTGGTGTAACTCCGACAGACTTCCAAGACAATAACGGAGTCTCACTGTTGTATTCACCCAGTAAACAACACAACGCATATTTCGCATGATCTGGACCATCAATTTCATGAAGTGGACCCAACCACTTCTCTGTTGATGATGCCATCTGCTGCCACTTTGCTTTCCAATCCTTGGGCAATTGAAACAATCGTTGCCGGCCTTTTGCCAACCGCATAATCTGAGTCACGTTGGCTTTGGGAGTGAGCAACATAATATCGGCATCCTCTCCAAGTACGGTCAATAGCAATCCCTCATGGTCTTTGAGCACCACCAACATCGAAAGCAACAAACCCAGAACCTCAGGGTCTTTCAGTACTGTTTTACTATTGCTAGACACGCCTTGATTGCCCTCGATCATTCGTTTGGTACTTTGAATGAGCATCTTGGACTTTTCAACATTTCGCAGTGCCGTTTGTTCACGACCTTTTACAGTTCGCGATTCCTGTTGTCGATCTTGCAGTAATCGCGTTTGTTTCTTTAACAGAGTACGCTGTGCCTCTTCAGTCCGACTTTTATCTACCAATTGCGTTGAATAAGAGGACAACTGCTCTTCAGCCACCTTCTTCTCACCCAACAACGATTCCAACCGCTTTTGCATCTCCCCTACTTCTTTTGAACGATTTTGTTCATCGGAGTGCATGTCTTCTAGACGCTGAGCGATGGCTACGAGTTCCCCTTCCATCTTTGAAATTTGGGCTCGTGCTTGGTCCATCTTTTCTTTGGCTGTATCGATCTCTGAATCTGTCGTACTGACAGAACGTGTTGCACTATTGTGAGCATCGATAGCCAGGGAGCGCTGTTGTGAAGCCTCTTTCATTCTTTCTTCAGCAATTAGGACTTCTTGGTTGAGTGTAGACTGATTGCCTGCGATGGTATCTAGTTCGTCTATCACCTCAGTCAATTTATCCTGTATGAGGACACGTCTACCCTCCAACTCTTCAACCTGTTTACGTTGAAACGTAAGGGTGGTTTGCTGTTCTGTATGATGCTGAGTCAATTTCTGGAGTCGCTTTTGGAGTTGATTGCTTTGATCTTGTTTGGCGGACAACGATTGTTTTGCCTGCGTCCACATGCTCCATTGCCGGCGATTGACATGTTCCAGTTCATCCTCTGTCGCAAGGATATCCTTTTCCTGGCCTGTCAAACCAGTCCGAATTTCAGACCACTCTAGATACTTGGAGATCGCAATGGACAAAGTAAGTTGCCGAATTACAGAACGGATGCGCTGATACTGAACCGCCTTCTTGGCTTGACGCTCGAGCGATGTCAGTTGTTTTTTGAGTCCATCGACAATAATCTGGACTTTATCGAGATTTTCTTGAGTGGATTTCAACTTGGTCTGAGTCGCGACGCGTCGTTCATTAAAATGTGATATCCCTGCGGCTTCTTCAAACAACAGGCGCATTTGATTGGGACGAGCCTCAACAATATGTCCAATCTGCCCTTGCTCGATCAATGCATAGCGCTGATTGTACAATCCGGTATCCATAAAAAACAGCTGAACGTCTTTGAGTCGAACTTTTGATTGGTTGAGAAGATATGCAGATTGTCCTTTTCGACTCAACTTTCGAGTCACTTGAACTTCGTCTAGACCTTCAAAGACCCCTTTGAATTCAGAGTCACCACGGTTAAAAACCAAGGATACTTCAACATAGTCGGCAGCCTTTTCAGTTTCGGACCCATTGAAAATCACATCTCCCATGTGCTGACCACGAAGGGCCTTGGCAGACTGTTCGCCTAA
>CALDQI010000028.1:0-2315 GCA_937911635.1 uncultured Pseudomonadota bacterium
TATGTGTGTTCCTTTTCGAATGTCTCGTTGCAGGTATTGATCAACAGTGGTTTACTTTCAACGCCGTTCATGCCAACGTCATCGGCTGATTGTGATTTGGGTTTTGGCACGAATACATATACACCACAAGTGTACTTTGAAGGTACTGTTGGAGCAGGCGGAGTGGTATCGGGAACCGTATCCGAGGACAATCAGTTTGTCTTTGAAAGTGCTTGGACTGGGATGGTCATGGATCTTGGCGCGGGTGCCTATCAAATTTCTGCAGAATTCAATCAAGATGTGACGACTGCATTTCCTGGCTCCCCAACGACGGTTTCGGGGTCTTTCATTTTGAACAAACAATGATACAGAGTTGAGGATAGATTCATGAACAATACATTTGCTTTAAGCTCCTTGCTGCTATTCACCATTGGTTGTGGTGGTGGTGGACCTGTAGACGCTGGAACATCTTGGACGATACAAACAACAGAAACAGCAACCCGTACGAGCTATTGGCTTAGAGACGGTGGGTCTCCTGTTGAGTCTATTGGACCGTTGGGGTCGTCATCATCCTGTATTTTGGCAGAGACCTCGGCTGGAACCTCAACATCTACGAGTACTTCTGAAACGTTGACCGTAAACACTGCGCTGGGAGACACGGAACTGTATCATCCATTGGTACCAAATGAAGATCAGTTTTCATCCGAGTTTGCCACGGTGCTTCAGCGCCGAACACGAGGGGCTGGATCGGTAGAAACAACGAGCAAGATTTATGATCCAGAATCTGTCATTGGCAATATCGAGACGACCACTTATGCAGATGAAGAGATTTCGACAGCTGCATCTTTCCACGGTCTTGCCACAGATGAGTATGTTGTAGAATTTCCGTTGGGGAATCTCTGGAGCAATCCAGATTCTGAAGTTTCAAGTGGAGATGTTACGCTGCTGACTCGATTTGAACCCAATGTCGGTGATATTTGGGCTTCTCAAAATGGCAATACTGTATACATCGCGGGTCTTAAAGAACAACTTCAAATTTCGGGTGCCGTTCAGAAGGCCATAAAAGTAGAAGCGTTTGAAACTGGGAATCTCAAAGGAGATGGTGGTGACATAATCGATCAGTGTTTTAATTTTGGATTGAATCAAAATCAAACCAATGATCCAGATTCTGCAAACTCATCTGCATCGGTATTGTTCTTGGATGCAGGTTGTACAGGTATGTTCGAGCATGTGCGTGTGGGCTCAGAATGGTGGCTAGGCGCTGTACTTGTGAAAGAGACTGCCGAAGTGACCCGTATTGAGATTACAAATTATGGGTATGAATGGTATGAACTTGATGACACTGGCTTGTCGTGTACCCGTCAAGTCTCTCAAACTCAAGATTCTCCAAATGCCATGTTGTTTGTTGAGTATGACTTGATCACGGCAACTCGAGATTCTAAGATCACAAAGTGGGTTGAGTAGGCTATAAATGGCCTCTTGGGATGGTTACTGGTATTTGTCTGAAAGCAGTATTCAAACGCTGCTTGGAGACAGGTTGCCCGTCATTTTAGACGCATTTAAGCAAGTCAAAACACAGTTGGCCATCTATTTGCGGAACCCTGCAAAAGTGGATGTTGAAGGGTTGATACAAACGCATATGGCTTCGATGGTCGTAGCGTTACAAGTGGATGGACTGGCTCAAACCAGTCTTCAAGTTGAAGGGGATGTGTTTACGTTGTTCACCGTGGTTGATGGCGATGCTGTAACCAAAACGGGTCGCCTTCAGACTACTGTACCCAGAGGTCCTTCGGCAATGTTGATGGTTCGAGATGATGAAGACGGAGAGCAAAGTAGTTTCATTTGGAAACCAGGCTCATTGACCACTGTTGATCAAGGTGTAGAGATGGTTTTCGCTAGACAGCCGACCTTCTTTTTTACGGATCCTGAACTCGATGTTATGGAGCAACTCTTAGAATGGATTCAGGCGGACGACTAATCTCATTGAGCATTTGATAAACCGACAGTCCAGCCCCATACAATCCACCATCCAAGCCACAAAGGTCCAGCAACTTTTAGAAGGTCAGCGCAAGCAGTATACTCAATTTGTCCAATGACGAAGAAGGTGAGAACACCGATTGCGATACCGCTCCATCCGATCTTGGGAGCCGTGGGTTTTATGTGTGTTCCGAGTAGGATCATCGCGAGTCCCATCAAACCGTTGAACATGGCGTCCCCGAAGATGGCTAAGGACAGTGCGATATCGGTTCCCAATCCGGAGATTTCAACGCCGTTTGAGGTCAACTGAGCGAGGATGAGTGGTACGGGAATAAAGAGAGCATTCCATCCTGCCCCAC
>CALDQI010000029.1:0-4964 GCA_937911635.1 uncultured Pseudomonadota bacterium
TCTCACAAGGACCACAGCCACAGAGTTCATTGAGATCATTGGCACCTCCATCAACGATAACCCACTCCCAATTTCCAGACTCATATTGGTTGGGGATACTCCAATCTTCTCCGGTTGACATCATTGAACCACCAATGGCTGCGTTGTATGCGGGTTGATTAAGCATTTCCCCGACCTGTTCAGGTATGGCCCCCTCACCGATATTCCACTCCATCACACTATCCCCAATGGCGTAAATCGTGCTGTTCTCGATGGACCCACGGTCCTCCTCTACACACCCAATCCATAACGCAATCCCCAACACATCAACCTCCAATAATCTCAAGTAAGTACTGTACTCATCGGTTATTGATATACTGGCTTTAATACAAAATCAATACAATCAGACCAAGGACAGACCTATGATGCGATTTTTACTGCTGAACAGTCTCTTTGCCTGTAGACATGATAAAGAAATACGAGAAAGTGGCGTCTACGTCGACTCAGATGGAGATGGATTCATTGACTCTGATGATTGCAATGAAGACGATGCGTCAGTGTTTCCGGGTCAAGAAGAAATCTGCGACGGAATAGACAACAATTGCGATGGACAGATTGATGAAGATGTCCTGCTCACATTCTACTTTGATGCGGACGGAGATGGTTTTGGTATTGAGGATGAAACAGAACAAGCTTGTATCCCCTCAGAAGGGTATGCTGAAACATTCGGAGATTGTGATGACGATGATGCCACCACCTACCCAGATGCAGGTGAACAATGTGATGATGTCGACAATGACTGCGACGATGAAATCGATGAAGATGTCGTCCCGCGTTGGTACCGTGATGCCGACAACGACACCTACGGAGACCCGAATGCTTTTGTAGACGATTGCAACCCTGGTGAGGGATATGTCGACAATGACCTCGACTGCAACGACTTGTATTCCAATACGTATCCAGGTGCCGATGAGGTCTGCGATGACATAGACAATGATTGTGATGGTGACATCGACGAAGATCCCATCGACCCACCGATTTGGTACTTCGACGAAGATGGCGATGGATACGGTGTAAATGATGACACCCTGTCTCAATGTGCGCAGCCTTCTAGTTACATCGACATTACAGGAGATTGCGAACCACTATTGTCAAGTGTATACCCAAATGCTCCCGAACTCTGTGATGGCATCGTCAATACTTGTGGTGGTGCATTACCAATCGATGAAGTCGATGACGACGGCGATGGCTATGTAGAATGTACAATCTCAGGACAATGGATAGCTTCGATGAATATCATTGGAGGAGATGACTGCGATGATTCAAATGGAACAGTGTACCCGACTGCTCCTGAACTGTGTGATGGACAGTACAACGACTGTGCCAACATCATGTTTTCCTCCAACGCGGCGCCTACTGATGAAACAGACGATGATGGTGACATGCAAGTAGAGTGCTCCGGATGGTCTGGGAACACCACTCTCTCTAGTGGGGATTGTGACGATACAGATTCGGTTGTCTATTCAAATGCCCCCGAACTCTGTGACGGCCAATACAACGACTGTACCGATGTTGCTTACGATGCAAACTTTGCACCCACTGATGAACTAGACGACGATGGAGATCTTCAAGTAGAGTGTACCGGCTGGGTTGGAGACTCTTCTCTTGACGAAGGTGACTGTGATGATTTTGATGCTTTAGTGTTTTCAAATGCTCCCGAACTCTGCGATGGACAGTACAACGATTGTACGGATGCCAACTATGATGCAAACTCTGCACCCATAGATGAACAGGATAGTGACAGAGACCTACAGGTTGAATGTACTGGATGGAGTGGACCTGCCACATTGAGCGATGGTGATTGTGATGACCTCGACAGTTCTGTCTACTCCAATGCTCCTGAATTATGCGACGGACAATACAACGATTGTACCGACGTCAATTATTCTGTTGGAGGGTCCCCTGCCTTGGAGTCTGATGATGATGGAGACACGTATGTCGAATGTGAATACGACGCCAATACATGGGTCGGAAGTTTACAAGTCGTTGGTGGTCTGGACTGTGATGACACAGACCCTCTACTCAACATGTCACAAGGCGGTGGATGTGCGATGGGCGCAACCTGCGCAGACTTGGTGGGTACGGCTTACGACGTTGGAGATGGAGTCTACACCATAGGCCCGGAGGGGACAGGTGCCATTAATGCGTACTGTGATATGACCACGGACGGTGGTGGATGGACTCTTTTTGGAAACCTCATCAGTGGTGGATTTGATTACGCAAGTACAACCACTCAAAACTACGCCACTGTTGATATCCAAACCAACCTTTTGGCTGCCAAACCCGTGGACACCACTCCTCGAATGAAAGTCTCCGGTTCAAATTTCCACTTTGACCTGACCAGTTCGTCAACTGGGGCATTTACCCCGAGTACAGACAATACCTACACGGGATTTAGCTTTGACCAAATCTTATCTCAGAACAATGCCACCATTGACGTCTCGGTCCTAGGGGTCTCCCTTCTAACAACAGGTACTGGATATTGTGGGGGTGTCGGATGTCCTGCTGGTCCTCCGGGCTCTAAGGTCCTCATCCAAGGGGGCACTGGGTCACAAGTAAACGGATTCTCTTACACGTTCCCTACGGGCTGCTCCACCACCAATATCGGAATGCTTGCGGTGTTGCATCAATCTGTGTCAGCCGGCTACTCCACTCACAGCACGATGGATTTGTCCCAGCATTACTACTGTACCAATCAGACTACTGGGGTGACCATGACTTCGATCCAACTGTATTACCGATAGTGTAACGCTTATGTTGCATCCCTTGATGAATGAGTGTGTGTGAATAGAACCATTCAATGCACAGGGAGCCAGCATGGATACACAAATCGGATATGCAATTGCGACCGGATGTTTGGTGCTATTCGCGATATTGGGGGCGTTTGATGGGATTTACTTTCACATGATGAAATACAAATTGCATCAGCATCCACCAGCTCACCTTGAGCATCAGATTCACACCCTTCGCGGACTCATGTTCATCCCCATTGCACTCATATTCTTCGTTTGGAACAGTTCGGGTATCGTACTGTGGCTTGGACTGGCGTTGCTTGGTATCGACTTCATTGCTGAAATCGTCGATATCTTGGTGGAAAAGGACGCTCGCAAAGAACTTGGGGGAATATCCCCTGCTGAAACCGTAATTCATGTGACGGCTACTGGATTTCGAATGGCCGCAATCGCAATCGTTTTGGCATTTAAGCCGATAACCGCCTATTCCATCATCGGAGAGTTCACTCTATCCCCACTACCAAAGCATCTTTCAACTCTCGGGATACTATTTGTTGGTGGTCTAATACTTGCCCTTGGCGCTCAGTACAGTCAATCAAAGATTGTTCAGTGGAAGACACAATACATTTCAAATAGATGCTGTATGAACTCCGTTTGTTCTGTCTAGCGGATCACTAGGGATTGCAGGCTTCTTCACATCCATCTTTACACGCCCGTCTAAGGAGTCTTTTGGCTTGCCTCAACGATTTTTTATTGGCTTCTTCTTGAAGGAATAACGCAAGATTATTGCAAGCTTTGGGCTCCCCTCCCATACAGGAAACGGTGTATAATTCTCTAGCGGTGTCCAGATTAATTTCTGTTCCATATCCGACTTGATTTAAGTACCCCAATGAAAAACATTCCTCAGCATTTCCAGCATTGCAAGCCTGTTCAAAGTTTTCAATACCCTTTTCATACAAATTGTCAATCGTCTGTGGAGCACTATAAATTTTCCAATCCAAATTCATCAATGCGCCCTCGTATAAACCAGCGGCTAGATAACACTCTTCTGCCATGCCATTTTGACACCCCAGTTCAAATATCTCTATTGCCAATTTCGTACTCTCACCGAGAGCACGAGTATTGTATTTGCGATCCGCCTCCATGATCTGAAGGGCTAATTTAGAGCATTCTGCTAAGTTAGCTCCACACTCATTTTGAAGAATATATGAACCTGTGGGAATCATCCTCTCCTTTTGCAAGTATTCTTGGGCTTTCCGGCAGGCTTGCTCTTCTCCATCCTCACATTCATGAAGAATCAACGACATCCCCTTCTCATATTGATCAAAAACAATGTAGTTAATTCCAATCCTAACCGAAGCAGGAGTATGCCCTAAATCTGCAGACTTTTGATAGTACTCAAGAGATTCGAGAGAGGATGACTCGTATCCAAGAAGAATACGACGACGCTTTGTATATTCCCTCATTTCTTCCTTTTCAAGTCTTCTAGCAACATTAAAGCAAGCTAGTGAATCACCATCCTGACAGGTCGGCTCAAGGAGTTCATTGTAACGCTCAAGAGCCACACGTTTCCTCCGCTTTTCATAGGGTATATCGAATTCTTCATCGTACAATTGTGCAAGAGTAAGACAGGCATACAAATCCCCTTCAGAACATCTCTCATCAGCATGGTGTAATATCGTCTCACTTGAACTATCAGTACCCTTACCAACAGATGGTGTACTTTGGAATGACTTCGGTACTTGAGCACAATCTGAGCCTTCATTTTCACAACCTGATTCCAGCGAGCCAACCTCAACAGGCGAATTCTGGGAAGCAAGAGGATAATTAAGATTCGTCAAATTTGGCTCTCGACATTGTGATGGTTCGGCTAGGCAGATGGCGTCAACGGACTCATCCGAGGTTGACAACGCCCTTCTATTGAGTTGTATAAACTTGAGATAGGAACATGAGGTTGAAAGTCCCCCTTCACAGGCTGTGGAGAACAATGACTCAGCCGCAGATAAATTTCGTTGTACCTTTGTTTCAAATAAATAGACAAAGCCCAAATTATTACACGCATAGGGCGAACCACCATCACACCCCTTTTGGTATAGAGGTATAGCCAAATGGGGAGTTCTATCATACCAGTCAAAGCCCATTCCTAAGTACGTACATCCATCGGCAAAGCCCTCATTACAAGCATACTCGAAC
>CALDQI010000030.1:0-7398 GCA_937911635.1 uncultured Pseudomonadota bacterium
CAATTGTGATGATGATTTCATCTAAGGACATGAGTACGGAGAAAACATGCGCTGGTTGATAATACTCTTGATGGTTTGCTGGTCGAATGTCGTGTGGGCTAAGCAACGTGTCGCCGTACTGGAATTCAAAGGGACAGGGGTTGATCAAAGCATCTTGTTTCAAATGTCGGATGAGGCTCGAGGTGGGGCCCGTGAAGGCCTTCCGATTCAAGAGTTTGACATCACCTCTCGTGAAAACCTGAAGCAAATGCTCGCAGACATGGGCAAAGACATGTCTGCCTGTGATGTCGAATGTGAAGTTACCTTGGGTCGAGTCGTCGGTGCTGACTATGTACTCTCGGGTACCATCTTTCAAGCAGAGGGTGTCTACATTCTCACCTTGAAATTGCACGACACCATGAGTGGCTCTCTCCTCGGTCAAAAGCGAATCCAAAACAGCAAGCTGATTGCTATGTTCTCTGAAACCTACGAGATGAGTCGCTCGATGATGATTGAAAAGGTCGTTGGCGCCCAACAGACCACCAGTGGTGAACAAGTGTCGATGACGTTCAACTCCACCCCGAGTGGAGATGGGGTAACGGTCTTGGTCGGTGGTCAACCTGTATGTAGCAAAACCCCCTGTACTGAAAAGGTACCCTCCGGTAGACATGAAGTACAGATCTTACGCAAGGACTATTTCCCTTGGATTGAAACCCACAACATTTCCGCAGGTGGAACCATCAATGCCAACCTTAAAGCGACGTTTGCTCTGATTAGCGCCAACACCATCCCCAGTGGATTGGATTTGACACTCAATGGCACCAAACAACGCATATCCAACCACCGCATAGATCCCGGCACCCACAGGATTTTGGTCTCCGACCCCTGCTACATCTCTGAGGGCGTGGAGATTGCCGCTGAAGCCAGTAGCGATGAATCGTACACCATCCGTCCACAACCGAAAAAGTCTGGCGTCAATGTGATAGTGTATGATGAGTATAAAGAACCTGTACCTGCTACGGTCTATGTCGATGGTCAAATTTTGGGTACTGCCCCTCTACGAAGTGAAGTGCCGTTGTGTGCGAAGAAGGTGACCGTGAAGTTTGATGGGGCAAGTCAATCCGAAAGTCTCTCGTTGAAGGAACATACCGTCAAAGATTTGTCGCTGCGACTTCCATGATGCTCTGTATATTCTAGTCTATGTGAAGAAATCATAGGAGTGTACCCTGCACAAGATTCGTCCCCAAACTATGGCGCACATCAATGATGTGTTTTGCACCATCACAATGGAATGGACGACCCACACTCCCGAAAGCACACTCGGCTTGTATGTCTTGAAGCAAGGCGTGTTTCATTTATTGCGAGTACCCCGTTTCAACGATGCGGCAGGATGCTTACATGACCTTCATTTCATGGCATATTTCATCGATTCCTATGAAACAGTCGTCTTCCCCCTAACCGCATGGCGAATTCTGGGACTTGATCGTGGCAAAACAGGATACCTCGAACTCAGTGAGCATCTCTCTGACCTCGAACAAACAGAGGAGACCCTCGAATCTATATCTACATTGGCAAATTTCTTTCAAAACACCGGTTGGTTTACAGTCGGTGTACAATATTTGCAATGGCTACATGGACTGTATCATCAAGAATTTGGCCCCGAGCACCCCAAGACCATACGGACAGCCATCGACATGGGTAGGATGATGACCTCACTTGGTCAATACAAAGATGCGACTGTACTCCTTGAATCTGCACTGGAGACATCGACGAACACCTTGGGCTCAGAGCACGGTAGAACGATAAGCGCAATGTCTAATTTGGCTATCCTATACACAGAACGGGGTGAATTGGCGAAAGCCGTCGACCTCTCTCAATCTATTCTATCCATTCGAGAAAAGACCTTGGGCGAAGCACACCCTGCCACATTGAAAACCCTAAACAACCTAGCCGTCTTGTATAAGCAACAAGGACTCTATGCCAAGGCTGAGCGGTTACATCTTAAAGACCTTGAGTTAAGTATGAAAACAATGGGGTCTCATCATCCAAGTACTCTCAGCACCTTTCACAATATTGCCTTGTTATACCGAAAGATGAATCGGCTGGAAGAAGCGTTGTCATTTGCCCAAAAGGCTTTCCAGAAAAGAGTTCAGTTGCTCGGTCCCCTTCACCCCTCGAGTATCAAATCCCAAAATGCATTGGCATTGATTCTATACAACATGGACGATACTGAAAGAGCCGAACCTTTGTTGATTGATGCGTTGGAAGCCTCCAAGAAGACATTTGGTCTCGTACATCCCAATACCAACATTGCGATAAACAATCTGGGAACCTTTTATACCGAACAAGGAAGGTATGACGAAGCAACTCCCCTCTCTCATCAGGCTCTACGCAATGATGAGGCTTTACTGGGACTCGACCATCCAAATACGCTCATATCCGTCAACAATCTGGCACTGCTCTATTATTACCAAGATCGGTATAGTGAAGCGGAATCACTGTATCTTCGTGTGATTCAAGGAGAGATGAAGGTGCTGGGTTCCGAGCATCCAGATCTCATTCTCTCTCATTGCAACCTCGCATTGCTGTACAAAACCATTGAACGGTATACAGATGCCGAACGGTACTATCTGGATGCACTCTCGATTGCCGAAAAGAGTTTGAACTCTGACCATGCTGATACGCAGTACGTCATCAAAAAGTTGGCCCAGGTATACCGTGCGATGAATGAGTACAAGCACGCATTGTCCTTTTATCTTCGTCATTTGGAGTACTTGCAAAGTAAACATGACGACAATGATGAGGCATTGGGCATTCAGTATTGGAATGTCGCCGTGTGTATGATGAAGTTGGGCAGACATGAAGAAGCGGCCGTCCACCGACGTCGATGCTGGGAAATCGAATGTATCCACGATGGCCCTGCTGCATCAGGCACCTTACAAACTGCTCATGCACTGTGCGAGGATCTAATCAGGTCTGAAGAACGTTTGATGGCAAAGGATATTGCCCAATCAGCCCTTGAATCTGTACAGCAAGCGACCGATGACAATCCCAAACGAAACGAATGGGTGGACAAACTCAGCACACTTCTTAAAAGACTCCATTCTGTGTAAGTCGAACCCCATTTCCACCTTAAGTATTCGTACTTATTTGAAGTTCAATCAACTGACCATCCATCATAACAATGGGGGTTCGCTTCCTGATGGACACAATTTCGAACTCATCTCGACTAAACCAAGTAGACAGTCTCTTCGACCTGAGATCTAGTACAATCAGTCCCCTCGAGACAGGATACACAACCGCTTCCTCTGAACAATAATGAGGGTTGTGCTGTTTCCAAAATGACAACCAGTTGGAGAACTCTCGAAACAGTAGTGTATCCATTGAATACTGTGTCAAGTCTCCACCTGAACAATCAAAAAATTGGTCTCCCATACTCGAACATACGACATCCTGTTTGTCATTGACAATGTACCCAAAGAAAGGTTTGGAAAAATAGTGGGTTTCATGTGTGTTGTGATGCCACTTGAGTTGGAAATCTTCTGTAGACCAACAATTGATTTCTCCAGTCTGTGTCCAAGCGACGATGACCTCCTGATTGACGATACAATTAACAAAGCCCTTTGGTGTTTCCAGTAAGGTCTGACCAGGCTTCGAAGCATCCAATGACACCACATCCATCGTAGTGGATACGACCAGCATGGTATCTTCTGATAATCCGTACAACCGAGTTATCTCAGTCTCTACATTTTCAAAAGCAGGGGTGGTCTTCCCATCCGGATGGACCAATCGATATCCTTCAAATCCTCTGATGTACGAGCGATTGTTCACCACATTCATGATGTGTACTGGCTCCCGTACAGATATGACCGTTGGGGGCCAATCGGAAAAGACCAACAAGTGCCCTCTCTCATCGACAGCATAAAGACAAGTCCCGTTCTGCGAAGGTTCAAGCATACGAATCCCAATCGAATGTACAAATTCCTGTTTGGTTTCCAAGGTGTAATCGAGACATCGGATGCGATGGTCAGAGGTCACACAATAAATCTGTTCATTCCAAACCATCACAAGCATCAATGAACTCGAAAACTTCCGCTGTCGATGTGAAACTGAATCGGAACCAATCATTACGATTTCTTCTTTGGTCCATCCCAAAATAAACTCACTGGAACACCTCAAATACCGCAAATCGAGTTTCTTTTGAGAAGGGGTAGTTTCCTTTGATACCCCCCACGTACGGATGGTACCATTGACAGAAGCTGAGATGCTAACAAACCCAGTTCCAATTTGAACACAGTCTTCAATAAAATACTGATGGCCATCAAAGTGGGCAACGCATTCACCAGATGGAGTCCACACTCGAACACCATAATCTTCGAGCTGTACTATCGAACGACTAGCTCTGTTGGTATACCGAGACCAACTAAGTACCCAATCTGCAGATACTGTACATTGAATTCGTCCATCATTGATCTGTAATTCCTTCAGAACAGCCCCAGAGACATCAACCAAGACAGCAAGACCACTCTCATCCCACACCCAAACAACGTCGTCCTTCGAGAAAGCATCGACAACGGGTGCGGAGTATTTATAAACTACATTCACCTCGTTATTCACGATATCCCAGCAATACAAATTGGAATCGCGGCACCTCCATCCCCCTTTCCAAAAGAGAACGGCTGTATTGCTCAACACGTGCACACCTGAAATCGTATCTGAACTCTCGTCTTCCATAGAGGCTCGTACTGTGCCATCCCAGTTCCAAACACGGATCGTGGAGTCTGCGGAACAACTGACCAAGCCATCGTTAAAGGGCTTCACTTGCTCTATTGAATTCTCGTGCCCCTTGAATACCTGTTGTGGTATCCAATCTTCATTCAACAGCACAAAGTAGTCTAGATCCTCGTGACTTAAAACGGTGAGCGTATCAGAGATTGGGAAGTGGAAATGAAAAGGAATCTCTGTATGTTCTTCCGTTTGTATTTCTCTGATCAAACGAATCGTGTGCCCTGAGAAGATCTTTGGCAGCAGAATACATCCATGACCGTTCCCAAAAGGCAATACTCTATCAAAAGTACGCTTGGGGATTTCCATATCCATTATCAACTGACCCATCTGATCGAGGACAATAAGAGAATCCTCTGATAAAACGAATACTCCTGACTCACTGGGGGACACATCGAATATGGACACTTGATGGTCAAATATCCACTTTATGAGCATCGTTGGAATCGTTCGGCATTGAACATGTGTCTTGGTCCAAAGAAACATACAATCATCAAACACAATCGAGCCATCAACATCCTGACAATCGAAAATGTCCTCTCCACCATATTCAGAGACCGTATCTTGCCTTTTGGTTAAGAAGTACCCATCTGACGGCAACAGTGATTCAGAAACGCCTTCTAAAATTGGGGTGAACTCTCTTATCAACTGTTGAAATATGTGTCTCCATTCGATGTAGGAGACCAACATTCCAAACGTTTTGGGTACAGTACGTTCAAGAATAAAAGCGTGTTCTCTCCAAAACTGATGCCAATCCGCAATACCCGTATCTACAATCGAATGAATCTGTGACATGACTTCATATTCTTTCAACAGTGATCTGATATTTCGTTGTCCCAACTGTTCGATGCGTTGAATTTGATAGGTGGGTTGTTGAAGCAATCTCGATATGGTTCGAAAGTCTTTGCTCACCATACAATGTTGATTGCCAAACTCGAGCCAGTAATTGTTGGAAGAGTTCAGTGTACCCAATACCGAATGCAAAATTCGTTGATACTTTTGACGGACTTTCATTTGAATGCATTCCCATTGAGGTTGGTACACGCCGAGCAGCTTATTCACAAACATAACCGACTCTAGGCCCTATGGTTCTTACACCCTCTCAAGAGCCAAAAACGCCACATCATTCCAACATGTAGCCACCAAAGTATCGGTCCCCACAAGACTGTGAACCTTCCAATTTCCGTCACCGATCCACCGAATCAACTGACCATCGGCCTGACTTGAAACCTTTCCACCATCGGTGGTGACTTGGTCCATACCCTCAAAGCCCCCAAACTCCTCTGGATGCAGCAGCCGCCAGATCTCCGATTCGGCAGTCTCGAAGTCCCTTAGCAACCACTCTTTCGCTGTATCTGGTTGTGTCAAATCCCATGACCATATGTTGGCATACGTTCTGATATACAGTTGGTTGTCAGTCACGTGAAGTTCAATCACATCGGCGTCCAAACCAGTGAACGTACCAATCGAATTCCCGGTTTCCCCATCCCAAATGTTCACCACACAAGGAACGTCAATGTCCTCATAGTTGGAGGCAACAATGCGCCCATCATCCAACAACCGTACGGTATCAATTTGAGAGTCGTGTTCTGTTAGGGTGAACAAACACTGCAACGTCTTCAGATCCCAAATCCGTAACGTGGCATCATCGGACCATGACAACAAGTGCCCACTCGGTAAATGGGTAACACCACGCACCCAATCGGTGTGCCCTTCGTACCGTTGTAAAACCGTACCGTCTAGGTTCCATCTCAAAAGTATCCCATCCCAGTCACCCGAAACAACCTCATTGTCAGAAATCCACCCCATGCACTCGATCGGCTGAGTATGCTCTGTAAACTGAAGCAAACATGTGCCTGTATCAGCCTTCCAAACCCTCAGTGTCTTATCATGTGACCCTGTAAGTACAAGTCCATTTCGAATCGGAAGCGATGAAATCACCACATCATCATGATTGTCCAAGGGTGGTTTAAGGGGCGCAATCGTTGGGTTCCAAATCCGAAGCGAGGGCTCAAACATCGCTATGGAAGCCAGCCTGTTGTCGGACAGTTGAATTAGGTCAGACACAGACGAAGTGTGCCCCATTAGAGTTCCAATGTGTTCCTTCTTCTCCACATCCCAAATCAATATGTGCCCACTCACCGACCATACCGCAACTTGATTGTCGTCGAGTACGAGCACACCAGACAAGTCATGAGGGACGACATTGTGAATCTTGAGTAGTTCGTCGCCGTTCACAAGATCCCAAATGATGGCAGTGGTATCGAATGAGGTGGTCACGGCCCTACCATTTGGCAAGCCCTTCATATCGGTCACCATATCTGTATGCCCACTCAGTTTGAGTACCTCGTTCGGAGACTCCATCGACAGAACGTGTACAGCAGAGTTGGAGTCTTCATCCCATTGTGAAATACCAATCTGCGTTTTTGACAAGACAAACACATCGGTACCGATGCCTTGAAAGAGCGACCATGAATGCAGCAATTCTCCTGATGAAGTGTTGTACAGAAAGACGTCTCCCGCTTTGTCCACAATGATGCATCGGTCTTCAAGAATGTGGATGGATGCAATCTCCTCAACTGTGCAAAAAGGGTCCACCACAAAAGTCGACCCGGTGGCTATATCGAGGCGACA
>CALDQI010000031.1:0-5825 GCA_937911635.1 uncultured Pseudomonadota bacterium
GACCTTGTAGATGGTTGTCGGGTTCATTTGCGTCTGCGCCGTCGATGTTGATTGGGACATTTGCTTTTGTCCTGATACTCCACAACATACTTTTCACACATACGTTTGTTTTCCGTTTCACCATCGCAAGTTCCAACACCATCACAGGCTACTCGGGCGCCGATATATGTGCCAATTTGTTCTGGGAATGGGTTGCGTTTACTGGCGACTCTCAAAACTTCCTCTGCATCCGGCCATTCAAAATACCAACGCTGAATGGCGTGCATGACGCAGTCGTGTCGATATCTATCGGCATGACGGATACATAGCTCAACTTGCTCTAATACATCTTGGTGAGGTTTGCTGTCCAGAAGTTGAAATGCACAGTCTGCATTGTTTCCGCAGATATTCATTAAATCATCGAGGGTATAGCTGTCTTTGTGACTCATGACCCAACTTTGTCGACAGTCGTCTTGCCAAGTACTGGCATTTGGACAGTGCTCGTTGACACTGGCTATGTCTGAAAGAGCCTCGGCGTTCTTGTATACGCAATACCCATACAGTTCAGCATCTTTGGCATAGTCTAAGCAGGCTGGAAGAGGGGTCTCGACCACATTCGGTGGTTCCGTCGTGCAACCTACAAAAAGGAATTGGAGCAAAAGGGGAATCATAAGACTTGGGTAACCTTCGATTCGTATAATGACAATGCCTGCAATCGATTGAATTATCATGAGAGGATGATGTTATTTAAACTATATTTGGTATAAAGTGAATAGAAGAATCATGTTGCGCGTTTAGATAGAGTAGAACTCACGGAGGAACTATTATGATTGCGATTTTTTCGATGTTTGGAATGGCCTTGGCTGGTGTAGGTCCCTTGGAATCTGCACAGATGGACGGTACGGCTCACGCACCTCGTCAGGGGGATATCTTCTTGAAGCCCTTTGGAACGTCTTCGCTTGGCTTGAACGATCGGTTGGCTATATCGACCAACGCCCCTGGCTGGATCGATGGATCAGCGAATATATCATCAGAGTTTAATATCGTTGACAATTGGGATTATGCACTGTCGATTACTCCGTATGCCTCGGCTGATTTTGATTTGGCCCAAATCCGCACGGGTGCAACGATTCTACACAGTCTTCAGTATGAAGAAGATAGACTGAATACAAGTGTACGGGTAGGCTTTGTTGGCAATAGGGGAGTCTATGAGAGTATGGATGTCGACGAGTTTTCCAAAGGAACGCTCGAAGGTGAGGTGGGTCTCAGTTATGATATCGTAGCCTCGAGATCAATGGTGCATCGATTCAAAGGAGCCGTATCAGGGGATATGACCGGTCTGGATAGCTTGAAAGCTTCAGCAGGATATAGCTTCAATGCTGCACTTGGTGAGAGAGCAAGACTCGAACTTGGTGTGGATGTGGGTGAACCATCGTCTGTATCTGGTCGAGTGTTCCAAGAGCAGTATGGTACGACTGTATATGGTGAAGAGTTGGGCGGTCAATCTTGGATGCCTTCACCCAATGCCTCTTTGTTTTGGGTGTTTTGATATCACATCCAAGTGAACCACGTCGAAGAAACAGTCTCTTTGGGGAAAGACCAGAGCCAGTTCCTCTTAAGATAGAGCCATCTGTTCTGGTGACAAAGTCTGGACTGTGACTTCGAATGGGTTTGACCCCAATTTCAATCGTTTTATAAAAGAGTTTGAGCCAGCATTGAAGACTGAAAGGTGGTAGAGACCTTGCAGGTTTATCAATTTAGATGGCGGCAACTGACTTCGTATGCGGATTATTGACGACACTTAGATTTGTTCGTTATGTAGACTACATTTATGCCTCGGTCACTTATTTTCCCAGGATATAGTGGTCATGGTATGTGAAATCTCGAAATGTTTGATATCCCTTAAATATGGATGATAATACTATTCAAATAAGTTAGATGTTCTGCGACGAATAAATAGGAGTTTAGAATGGCAAGAGACAAAAAATTAAATGTACTCATTGCGAAAGTGAGAGACGGACTTAAGACTGCTGAGAGAGGGATTGTTGATGCATCACTTCAAGAGTGGGAGCAGATTGCAGATGGTGACTTTGAGATATTTTTAGACGTATTGGAAGGGGTTATTACCACACCGTTAAAGCGAATCTACAAAGCCAAATTAAGACGAAATGATGATTGGTGGCACAAGAACTTTTCCCACAAACCTGTTGCATTCTTTGAACTATTTGGAAAAGAGTTTCACCATAGAAAATCAATTGTATCTTGGGTTCTATTGCAGTTGCAATCTTATGAAGCAGTATCTGATACGTTTGTAGACAATTCAGAAATATATTTAGAGGGCATTGGAAAGCCAGTCGAACGGAAACCCATTGTGGATCCAAAAAAGTACTACGTGTACGCGAGAAATCTAGGGGACCGTCCCACGTCTCTTGAGGAGATGGACCAGTATCTGGTGCGCAACAAAGGTCGATTCGATCAATCTAAGTTGGAGCGTTTTCAAATGATGGATGCATCAGGGAACTTGGTTTCTCCACGCATTATCCGTATCAACATATATACACTTCTGGGTTCTTTCCGATATTGGGACCCCGATAAAGATGAAGGGTATGGAGAGACGGATGAATATACTTATGGTCGCGAATATATAGAGATGCAAGGGGGGTTTCCATTTCTAAATAGAATAATTTATCACCCGTCGACCTATCTGCCACAGCCAGGAATTCCTGAAGGAATTCAAGAAACGGAAGGTCAATATCTAATTATGGTATCCGATCCGACCGTGCAGATAGATACCGATCTCATTGTAAAAGAAGGGGTTGGCGTGGGTCTTAAGATTGATGCGATTGAGCATACGTTGACACAATCAGCCATTTGTATTTCCTTTTCAGATAAAGGGCACAACTATGCCAAACGTTGGTTGTTTCCTCACTCAGAGGGCGTGTACACTGCGGTGGATATCCTCAAAGAGACTACACTTGTAGATGATTGGCAGAAGATGGTCGCACTGTTGCCCAATCTCGATAAACAGGATCAGAAAAGTGCCTTGTATTTTTTCCTAGAGCATTTACCTGAGGATAAGCAGATAGAGGCTCTGACACTATTGGAAGACACTGCAACAATGTAAAGTTATTGGCTTTTAATAGTGGTGGACTGTTGAGTAGAGTTCTAATCTAACTGTTTCAACGCTTCACCAAGCTGCTCTGCCACTACAGCGTGGCCAAGTGGGGACAAGTGAACCACGTCGAAGAAGCAGTCTCTCTGCGGGAATACAAGAGCGAGTTCTTCTTCTGAAAGAGACATCTGTTCGGCTGTTTTGGTAACAAAATCTGGAGTGTGAGCACGAACGGGTTCGATGGCATTGTCACGAACTTCTTCATAAGTGTTGAGATCAATGCGTACTTCTGGTTTACAGTTGGCGACAGTGCACAACTCCATCATGTGGTCTCCATAGTAATACCCATAGGCATAGGGAAGATTGACGATCACAATGTCGATATTTCTTTTGGCTGCAGATTGATACATCGCTTCAATAAAGGATCTTTGCTTGTTGATGACCGCTTGTTTTGCCGCTTCCATTTGCAATTCCACTTTGTCAGATCCGCGGAGATAAAGGATCCATTGGGCGAGCAAAGAGTTTTGAACCAGTTCAAGACTTTGCAGTTGAAGTCCGGGCAGTCGTTTTTCCATCGATTCTTTATAGAGTACTTGGTCTAAGTCATTGCCGCTTGCCTGAATAATCAGCATGTCGGGCTGCAGTTTGGTGGAGTGTTGATCCCAAAGTTTTGCCATGCATTCGGCTGTACATCCTTGGAGTCCCAGATTGAAGATTTGCGTGTTGGGGAGTTGTTTTTGGAGCAATGACGTAAAGCGTTCCTCTTGTGTAACTCCTTTGCCAAAGACAACTGAGTCTCCCAAAACAACGATTTGTCTTTTGCGCGGATTCACATTGAATTCCCCATCACGAAACCCATCGCCATTGTTCTGAACGTGAAATTCAACAGGAACTTGGTCAAAAGGTGGTCGATTTGCTTCGGGTTGCTCAATATATTGAATGTGCGGAGGACTCGCCATCACCATATCCAGTTGATGGATATTCATGTTTGCTGAAAGATAGTGCCACCGATCCACTTTGAACTCGGTAAAGAATAAAAAACGCGCAAACTCTTGAGTCATAGGTCGCATTCGGATCACCACTTCACATGCGAAGAGTAAACCAATAAAGAACAGGACTACGATCACAGAAAAGATGCCTTTTCGAAGAGGTGTTTGAACACTTTTTTCCATACAGAGATTCTCCTACTATAGTGAGTAACACCTTACAGGGTATAGATATCCATACAATAAATTACATTACACGGAGTCTCGTGATCAAAATTGTAGACAGTTTCGCAATAAGACCCCGTTTTCATGGAAGAATATTGCCGTTTGTAGTATTTTGGTGTCTCAAGTCGGCAAAACATGCTATCATTTCTGTAGGTTAGAACTATATTTTTAAGGAGTGCGCAATGACACGTTTCCTACTTCCGTTTTTGGTGCTTGGCTGTTCGAATGAAGACCCGGACACTGCATCAAAAGATATGCAAAATCAAAATGTCAATGTTAATGATACAGAGCAGGCGTGGGCAAATGAGTATCTTCAGTCTATGAATGAACTCGTTGCAAACGAAGGCGTGTACACCGATATCAATCGTATTGAGAAACAGGTGCTAGAGCTAGAGCAATCATTTTTCTTATCTTTTGAAAGATTGTTGCAAGTAGACGAAGTTCCATCGTCCGACGCAATTTCTGCATTTTTGTCAGGATCGATTGGTCAATCCAACATGCAATGGTCGGCAATTCCACAAAATGTCACTGGTCTCGAAGATTTAGGCGAAGGCATTTACAAAGGCGCTATTCAAGTTGCTGTGGGTTCAGAAGAAAGTTCTTTCGGAGAATTCCTCCAGGCGTTCCAACAGGTAGACGCTTTCCAATGGGACATCTTTGACGCCGAGTTGAGTCCAGATCAGAAGGAACTCCTTCTCTCTGTTCGTGTAGATTTCCGTGGGCAGTTGAAAGACGGAGATGCGTTTAAACGTTTGAATGACCGAGCCGTTTTGAAGATGACATTTGGCGCAGTAGACAACGGATGGTCTTTGAGTACTGTTGATACGGTATCGTCAGAACGTCTTATGTCCACGCGCACACCAACATTTGTCAACTCAACAGACAAGTGGAAGTTGAATGAACTTCCTGTGACTGATCGTCAAGAGGCCATCCGTCGAGGTGGATATGCTCTCGTCGTTTCAGATTTGGATGGTGATGGTCTCAAAGATATGATCGTAGGACACCACGGTCCTGTTCAAATCTTAAAGAACACCGGTTCAACATTCGTAGATGTGACAAAAGAATATGGAATCCTTGAAGAAGGTTCTGTGAAGTCAGCTGCAGTGGATGACTTGGACAACGATGGCGATAAAGACATCGTGTTCTTGCGCTTCGTAGAGCAAGGTCAAGATCAGTTGGGAGACTTCGTAGCCTATGAAAATATTGGAACCGAAGGCAAGGCAGAGTTCAAGCGTCACTTGAATCTTCTTCCAAGAGATCGCAAGTACGATCGTGCTATGCCTCTCACGTTGTCAGATTTCAACGGCGATGGCAACACCGATATCTACATTGGTTTCCCTGGCATTCGTGACTTCACCAGTGGTATTTCCAACCGTGAAAGAACAGATGGTCAAGCCTCCCAAGGAATGTGGTTAAACAAAGGAAATTGGACCTTTGAAGAAAAGAAAGATGGTGTTGTACAAGACAACTCAGTATATGCTCACTCTGCTTTAGCATCTGATTTGGATGGTGACGGCCAAGTA
>CALDQI010000032.1:0-7120 GCA_937911635.1 uncultured Pseudomonadota bacterium
GCGTCCTTCAGCGGATGTCGTGACGGGGCTCATTAAAGCGAATATGCCGTCTCGAATTTGTTTTCAAGTGCGTGCCCGAAATGACTCTCGCATTATCTTGGACAATCCTGGTGGTGAAACTCTTCTTGGAAAAGGAGACATGCTATTTTTACCGCCTGGGATAGCCAATTTGGTTCGATGTCATGGGCCGTTTCTGGGCGATGATGAGGTGCGCCGGATTACCGATCACCTGCGAGCACAGGGCAAGCCAAGTTTTGACGCCGATATTGTTGTTGCCAAACCAGATGCACCGGATGTCAGCAATGAATATGATGCATTGTATGACAAAGCCGTCGAGTTCGTGTGTGAGAAGGGATATGCTTCTACATCTGCTGTTCAACGACAGTTTCGTATTGGGTACAATCGTGCAGCCCGAATGATTGAGCAGATGGAACTCGATGGAATCATCTCTGAGCAGAATGGGTCTAAAAAGCGCAAGATTTTAAAGAATGCTCTAGAGAACTAAATTACTATAGGTTGAATGATAGTTGTTAAGCCCAAGGCTGGTATCAGTTCTTGGGCTTATTTTTTGGTTCGTGTTTGCGCTGATCTTGAATTTTGTTTTCTAAATTATAGATTGTTGCGCGATCTTTCTCGTTGTCCCAAATCGGGCGCATTGAGCCCAAATAGATCTCGAGTTGTTTTTCTGGGTTCTTTTGGTGATACCCTCTACCACTATGGACTTTTACGGTATTTCCAGCTGGGATTTCCATGTCTGGAAATGGCCACGTTTCGCCTTTGATATTTTGGATGTAATAGTTTTGTAGGTTGAGTGTAGAGGAGGTGATGTTGGTCACCCGAATATATTCGCCGTTTATATTGCGAGAGTCATCACCGGGAGCATTGGCATGAAATGACGTCATGTGGAGGTCACTTTGATATCTTGGAATGGACCATATCCCAACGGATTTTGATTGGGCCTGTGTTTGAGCCGCGAGAAGACTGGGGGTGTCTAGTTTTTCAGGGGGAATAAAAAATGTGTGAGCGAGACCATTCTCCAGTAGATATGTCGCGACATCATGTTTTTCGATACGTACAGAGGCGATGAGCCTCCCGTAACCATCTCTTTCAACGTCGCCATATGTCAAGGTGACCTTTTGGTTGAGAACCAAATCAGCAACAGCATCTCGAGCGTCGATTCCAAATGCTTCAGCGGGTCTTAGTTCCGGCGTGTTTGCCCCGCGAAGACGAATCTTATCTCCATTGTCCAATGTAAAGGTATCCCCATCATATACAGCGATGATGATGCCCGTCTTGGGTGGCGGACGATAGGTATCAGCATAGGCGAGAGTCAGTGCAAAAATGTTCAGCAGCATAGTGGAGTCAACTCGAAGGAAAGGGGTTGGGATGCTCTTGTGTGGGCAAAGTCGTAATAAAATCCGCAATGCCCAGGATTTGGGGATTGTTACTGGTGAGAACCATTGTAATATCTTTTCGTCTAAAGTTCAGTAGACAGCGCTGCAACTTCACAGCGTCAGAAGCGTGTAACGCTGCCGTGGGATCGTCCATCAACACGATCAAGGGTTCACGAATGTAATCTGGTTTTAAGCACGGTGCGAGAACTTGAGCCAGTTGAATCCTTCGGTGTTCACCACCACTCAGAGTTGGAGAGGTTTGTCCAAGCGTAAGATACCCAAGCCCCACCATCTGCAAAGCCATACATTGACGATATAGGATGGGTTGATGCTCAAAAATCTTGAGGGCTTCATCCACCGTTAGGTTTAAGATTTGAGAGATGGTATGGTCACGATATGTTGCCTGTAACGTTCGATCTGAAAAGCGTTTTCCCAAGCAGTCAGGACATTGAACTTCTGTTGGTGGAAGGGGGGCGACGTGATGTTGAATACTTCCGATTCCCAAACAGGTTTCGCATCTCCCTCCTTTTCTGTTGAAAGAGAAATCGGATGCTCTAAGACGATTGAGTTTTGCGCTTCTTGTACTGGACATTAAAGACCGTATTTCCGACCATATGCCAGATATTGTCACCAATGTTGAGCGCTTGTTGCCCAAAGACCCCAAATTGCTCAACAGTAAAATTCGCTCTGATCGCTGCTCAGTCAGCTGTGTGTGTAGATTTTTCAATTGAGTGGTCTTTCCAGATCCAGATGGTCCAGAGATCACATGTAGGGCTCCATCATACAGTGGGACAGGGCTGTTGTGTAGCTTCATCGGAGTAAAACTTTTGGGTTGAAATTCTGCTGGGTTCAAAAGGTCGAAAGATGGTGGCATAGGCAATATTTGACCACCATGCACGCCCGCTTCAGGACCAAAATGGAATACGGTATCAAAGGAGGATTGAAATAGAGGATGATGGTCGACTACGATAAAACTTTGCCCTTGATTGACTTTTGCCTTGAGCAGGTTGATGACTCGAAGCACATTTGTATCGTCTAGACCCAACGATGGTTCATCCAATATATACAGACAATTTCCGAGGTCTTGAGTGATAACAGAACAAATTCTGGCTCGAGAACGCTCCCCAGTACTGAGGGAATTCAATTTTTGGTACAGTGGATTCTTCAATCCGATTTCTCGAACAATATTGAGGGTCTTCTTGAGTTCATCAATCTCTCCACCGACATACTGTTGATTATCGATCCATTGCAGTAGATTTTCTGCAGAATGCATCATGATGTCTCGAAAAGACACACCATTAATTTGAAGCATCGTCGAGTACATCCCAAGGCCCGTTGATTGACAACTTTGGCAGGAGGCGTCTGGGGAAACGGTACCGCCCAGCCCTCCACATTGTGTGCAGCATCCCAAGGCATTTTTGTTTTGTAGATGTTGCCACGTAGATTTAGAATATCTTGTTCCGTCGGGGGATATAGGGTTTGTAGAAAAAGTGATCTCTGTTGTAGCCTCAGACTTCGATGAAACAACTGCTTGAACTTGTTGATATCGTGAGGACAAACCTCGTTTTAGTCCTTCTTTAAGTCGATTGCTGTTGGTGTCTCGGAGCTTCAATCGATCCAAGACAACCCCCAACTTCTTTGGGGGGATGTTTGGAGCGTCTTCTATCAACATGAACTCCGAGTTGTACTGAATCCTTGTGTGTCCATTTCTACTCAATTCGGAAAGTATCAGAGTGTAATTATCTGGAGTGCAATCGACTTTTGACACTATGTGACACGCAGCTCCTTCGTGATGGTGAAGGAGCTGCGTCGCGGCTTCTTGAGGAGAGTGAGTGGTCATAGAATGATTTGTTTTCGGGCAGTGCAAGTGACCCTGCTGAAGAAACAAATGCTCGAGCAACACTTGGATACCCAGCAGGTCTGCCAAGGTAGCATGTTTATTGAATCGTTCGCCCAGATCTTGACGCATGCCAAATGTTGGTGGGAGACCTTCTATTGATTCAACAGCAGGTCGAGGAAGCCTTCTCTCATCAAGTCGAATTGAAGAACGGAGTGCCTCGACACATCGCCGTTGACCCTCGGAAAGAATCGTGTCGATGGCCAGTGAAGATTTACCTGATCCCGATGGTCCACAAAATACAACAACCTCTTGCAGAGGGATATTAAGTCTTGGTATCTGCAAATTATTTTGACGTACATTGCACAATGTGATTTGCTGCATATTCAAATTCCAAAAAATTAAGATTGTGAACTTGTCAGAAATGGCTCATCTAGATATATTGTAGATGAACATGCTGGGCTATGGTGTAATAGGTAACACATCGGTTTTTGGCACCGTCGTTCTAGGTTCAAGTCCTGGTAGCCCAGCTTTTCAATTTTACATGTCGTTGGACTCACAATGTTATTTTGATTTTACATACGACCTCTAAGTTTTCTTAGAGGTCATTTTGATTTTTTAGTTCTGTTTGACTGTACACAAGGGGGAAGTGATGGATTCAAACAACGATAATAAAATCTGTTTGTTGCATGGTAATGCCAGCCAAGATTTGGCGATGAACATTGCTCGTTACTGGGGTGGGATCGGTAAAGATTCTTCTGATGACAATATGCTGACGGCAAAAAAAGTTGCATTGGTGAACGCTGAGGTGAAAACGTTTAAAGATGGTGAGGTCAGCGTCCTAATCAAGGAGAATGTACGAGGTCAAGATGTATTTATCATTCAGTCCTTTTACACTGGGTATCAGCAGTTGTCAGACGGTTCTGGGAAATTTATTCCAAAACGGTCGGTCAATGATCATTTAATGGAGTTACTGTTGATGGTAGATGCCTGTAAAAGAGCTTCTGCCGGTTCAATTACGGCCGTCATTCCATATTTTGGATATGCGCGCCAGGATAGAAAGTTGAAACGCGCTCCGATATCCGCTCGTTTGGTTGCCGACATGTTGACTGTTTCTGGAGTCTCTAGAGTATTGACGATGGACTTGCATGCTGGACAGCTTCAAGGGTTCTTCAATGTGCCTGTAGACAATCTCTATGGTGCTGTCGTTGCGGCAAAGTACATTAGTGAGACTTTAACAGAAGAAGAGAAGAGGAATCTGGTGGTGGTTTCACCAGATGTGGGCGGCGCGCAGCGCGCCAGAAAGTTTCTAGAAACTTTAAAGGATTTGGTACCAGATATTCAGCTGGCTATTATTGATAAGGTTCGAGAGAAAGCCAACGAAAGCGAAGTGATGAATGTTATTGGCAAGGTGAAAGGTAAGACAGTTATCATCGTGGATGATTTGGTCGATACATCTGGGACTCTTTGTAAAGGTGCAGATGCATTGCGCGCGAAAGGCGCAGCAGACATCTATGCGTTTTGTACCCATCCTGTAATGTCAGACAAGCTGGTTGAAAAGAAAAATGATGAAGACAAATCGAACTATCAAGGATTGTCAACCGTTGTCGAGAAACTGAGAAAGTCTGCGATTAAAACTCTATTTGTGTCTGACACGATTCCACTTCGAAACGATCAGCGCAACTGTGAAAAGATTCAAGTAGTCAGTCAAGATCACATGTTTGCAATGGCCATCGATTGTATCTTTCACAAGCGTTCAATCTCTCAAGTGTTTAATGAGGCTCGAAGTTCAAATCTTTGACCCTACAGCTGTATTTTTGAGCCTTTTTCTCTCGGTTCATTCAATGTGAGGTTCGATTAGATCGATTGTCACATTGACATATAATCTAAGAAATGTTAGATTCGCCATGGTTTAGTTTCATCTGTCGATTCTTTCTCATGTGAAGAGTCCAAAGTCCATGGCAGAGAGTTGTGTTCTAAGCCGAACATCGAGTTGCTAATGGACGGCACAAACAGTTTCTATCCATAAATATACAATAGAATGGAGTGCTTATGTCTACAATCGAGATGTCAGTCGCTGTCCGCGAACAGACAGGAAAAGGGATTGCTCGAAAACTTCGCCGATCAGGTGTGGTTCCGGCTGTAATCTATCGCGGTGGTAATACACCAACTATGATCTCTATCGATCCAAATGCTCTTACACTGGCATTTGACCGTTCAGGAAACCCAAATAATTTGGTTGCTTTGGACGTAGATGGTTCAACTTTCACCTGTTTGGTACGTGAAGTTCAGCGTCATCCAGTATCTGGTTTGATCCGTCACGTTGACTTTTATGAAGTCAAAGAAGATGAATACCTCACGGTTACTGTTCCTGTTCAAACAGTCGGGAAAGCAGTCGGTGTTGCAATGGGTGGTTCATTGCGTTTGGTTCGCCGAGAACTGAATGTACGATGCTTGCCAGCAAATATACCCGCTATTATTGAAGCCGATGTAACTTCTTTGGATATCGGCAACTTCTTGAAGGTCAACCAAATTGCCAATCCTGAGGGCGTTGAGATTTTGTTTGACGAGAAGGGAGTGTTCAATATTGCAACTGTCATCAAGCGTCGTGGTACCTAATTTATTATGTTCTTGGTTGTTGGCTTAGGAAACCCAGGGTTGAAATACCTCAACACTCGTCACAATATCGGTTTTGATGTTGTGAATGAATTGGCTGGGCGCAATTGCGTAGACTTACCTTCAAAAAAGAAGTCGAATTCCTTGGTCAGTGATGTTCGCATTGGTGATGAAAATTGCATTCTCTCTCTTCCTCAACAGTTCATGAATCGTTCTGGTCAACCGGTTGCTTCATTGATGGGCTATTACAAGATTCCTTCTAAGAAGGTGATTGTTGTTCACGATGAACTCGACATTCCGTTTGGGGATGTTCGACTCAAGCAGCAGGGTGGCCACGGCGGACACAGTGGTTTGCGAGACATCATTCAGCACATTGGTAAGGATTTTACTCGAGTGCGAGTTGGTGTAGGAAGACCACCCAAGGGTTGGGATACTGCCAACTATGTGTTGGGTCGATGGACCAAAGTGGAAATGGATGGACTGACAGATATGAAGATCGACGCTTGCAATGCGATTGAATCAGTACTGAAGGTCGGTGTCTTAGATGCCATGCAGACTGTCAATGCGAAAAACTGAAACACCTTATTATAATTTAACTTAAAAATGCATCTTCGGATGTGGGAGAAAAAATGGATCCTTTAGTATATGGAGTTCCAGCGGCTGGTGTGGTTGCCTTGATTTTCGCATTTATGAAATCAGGCAGCGTATCAAAAGCAGATGCTGGTACTGATGAAATGAAAATAATTGCAGGTCGCATTGCTGATGGTGCACGTGCATTCTTGGTTGCTGAATACAAAGTGTTGGCAATCTTTGTTGCTGTAGTGGCAGTGTTACTTGGAATCGCCAACTCTGGTGGTACTGAACAATCTCCAATCATCGCTATAGCATTTGTATTGGGTGCAGTATTTTCAGCAGCCGCAGGTTGGTTTGGGATGATGGTTGCGACCAAAGCAAACGTTCGTACCACTGCAGCCGCTCGTACTTCAATGCCGCAAGCACTAAAGGTTGCATTCGATGGTGGAACCGTGATGGGGATGACCGTTGTTGGTCTGGCCTTGATTGGTGTCTCTGGTCTCTTTATTGTATTCTCTGGAATGGGATGGGAAACTCAAAAGATCCTTAACGTGATCGCTGGTTTCTCAATGGGTGCTTCTTCAATTGCATTGTTCGCTCGTGTTGGTGGTGGGATTTACACCAAAGCGGCAGACGTTGGTGCTGACCTTGTAGGAAAAGTAGAAGCCGGTCTTCCGGAAGACTCACCATACAACCCTGC
>CALDQI010000033.1:0-8851 GCA_937911635.1 uncultured Pseudomonadota bacterium
AATCCAAAATAGTCATATGCAAAGTCTCTATTGTATATAATTTTTGAGTCTAATAACTCTGAGTTTTTCTTAATCACCTTCATTACTTCATCAGATAATAAAGGTGCTTTTTTTCCAGTAATTGGATTTACATACTCATGCAAATCTTTCATCGTTTCTGAAAAAGATTTGAGAGTATTTTTGTGAAGATATAGTGTAGATTCTCTCGATTACCTGAACTCGGGTTCTCTATGGGGAAGCCGAACAGGTGTTGTATCGCCTCCGTATCATGAGTTGCATGATGTGCGGCTGCTTCAGACAGCTGTTGGACGACAAGTGAGAATGTGGTGATGGGTACGCTCGATGGGTTTGTCATCCAGTCCTTACCACGCCCTCCGAATAGCCCTCGCAATCCATACAGGTCTGATTCGATTCCATCGATGTTGTCTACAGAAAAACGATAATGAGTTAAGTGTGACAGCTGTTTTGCAAATAGATCTGCCGTGACTATTTTTGGTTCCTCAACATTTCGATAGGATTCATCATCGAATATTGAACGAAGGAGCGGTTTGATGGTATACCCAGATTCTACAAAGGCAGCCAGATGTGGTTGCCATCTAGACCAGTCTTCGACCTGTACAGGTTGATGTGTCATTTGTGACATGGTTCTTTGAACCAGACAGGTGTACAAAGCTGGGTCTTGTGCAATGCTATCACCCAAATCAGATAAGGAGGAGATTGGGCTTCCAAAGTATGCCGGTCCAACACCAGTTTGTTCTACCCAATGCATCTCGCGTTCTGGATGATAGGAGAATTGTTCTTCCAGTGAAAACCGAAAATGACGATACAGCCCCCAAAAGTTTGCTGCCAGAGGGTCTAGGTCTACATGACAACTCACACAGGTTGGACTGGTCGTGAGGGCTTCAAAGACCCCTTCTTCATCTAGGAGGTTCAGTTCTCGGTCTACATTGATTCTTCTCTCCAAAAAGTCATTGCAAAGGAGCATTTTACTGATGACGTTGGCACGACCTCTTTGAGCATTTGTTAAGGTGGAATTGTATCTCCACCACAACCCATTGTTCACCAAAACGCCTGCAGCTGGCCGGTCATCTGTATACTGCACCTTTTGCCATCCACCTGTTGGATCTGACCAGTCGTAGCTGACAGGTGACCACTGTGCTAACGTGGAATTCGACATTGTCCAGTCACCGGTAACAATCTCAGAATAAGGTAAATCTGACCGTGTGATCTCTGCCAACATTTGTAGCGGTTCTTGTCCGAGAGCAGTTAGTAGATCAAAGATTTGAGTTGAATCGCTGAATGCATATTCATGATCGGTGTGGTCATATTCTACCACCTCTGTTTTCCACACACCAGCCATCAAACTGGCATATTGCTCTCCGACATGTGAATCATCCAGTAGATTGTCAAGCATTCTATTTAGGTTATCTTTATTTTTCGCTACTGAAGAGAGTTCTTCCAAATCGGGTCTGTGACCTCGTACATCCAAACTGGCACGAGTCAATATCTGTTGTCGGATCTCAGAGGTTGAATCATGAGTTCCACAGCCAAGAGTTATCATTGTTATGAGACCAATGAGCATACGTTCCTTTATATTGATTGCGATGTTGAAAGGTACCTTTTTTACAACCATTTTATCAAATGTTGGGTCAAAATATGATTGATGTGTACTTTTCTGCATAAAGTGATGATCCCAATGAAGCACGGTGGCTCCTCACAGTTGTTCCATGGTATTTCATGGCACAGAACAGCATGTCCAGTCGAAAGTAGGCTTATATTCTATGCACCTGTCATCATCTTTCTATTCTGGTATTCAGAGGTTATATTGGACTTATGGGAATGTATTTTTTGTTAACCTTGTCTTGCGCAACCTATCAATCCAACTTTGATACCTCCATCGATGAAGTCAATAGTACGGAAGACTTTGACGTCACTGCTGGTGCACTTCAAGAATCCATCGGGTGGTTCTTTACCGAGGTTGGCGCAATTCGCCTTTCAGACTTGTTGAAATTTGAAGCCGATATTGTTTTCATTGATTCCATGTGTCCAGAGCCATTTCCCGGAGTCTTTCAGACGACTGCATGGAATGCCAATTGTACGACTGGATCCGACGTGTTGTTTGAAGGACGATCTCAGGCTTTGTATTTTGAAAACCGTGAATGGGAATCCGAAGAGTACGAACAAGTAGCCACCTTCATTAGTGCCTATTCGATTGGGTCCTCGGTTGACGATTGGTTTGTGATGGTCAATGGATATGGAGACATCAGAAAAAATCAAACGGAAGATTGGCTTGAAGTTGTGGGTACCTTTGATCAAATGGGAACCGAGTTGGTTTGGCCATCCACATTTCAATCGATTGCGTTGAAACTTGAACGGCAGGACGAACAGCTTACCTTGGAAGGGGGGATATCCCAGTCAGACAGATTTAAATGGCCGATTGTAGGAGTTCTGTTGGAGTCGTGCACCTTAGACGCTTCATCGATCGAATGTACGGCTTTGGTCCAAACAGTTTCAGGGAAGCGGATTGAATTAGCCATTGCTGGTGCACACGAAGACTGTACCCCCACCGACTACGGTTCCATTTGTTGGGATGTGTCAGATATTTGGAGTATGTCTTGGTGAATCCTATATTTGTTGCATTGTTCACATTGATGTCGTGCTCGTCTTCAGATGATACGTTGTCCAATACAGCGTTGTTGACGCGGGTGTCATTAGATCTTCGCGGCTTCAGACCGTCGATAGAAGAGCTTGATGCTTCGATGAACAACCGTTGGTCTCTAGAGCAAACTGTCGACCAGTACCTTACAGATCCAAATTTTCCTAGGGTAACCGCTGAACGATGGGCTCCTATTTTTGATACACGTAGAGATGAGACCCTTTATCCGGCTGAATTATTTGGGTTGGACAACGAGTTTCGTTTTGCCTATGCGGTTGGGGATGAACCCCTTCGAATTTATGAAGAGGTGATTCGGCGAAACTTGCCATGGTCGACTGTTCTAGAAGCCGATTGGACCATGTTGAACAATGATTTGATGTCTGTTTATCCGGCGATGTGGGTTGGTGTACCACCCGAGTCAGATTCGGACTGGTCGGTGGCGCGTTACTTAGATGGTCGTCCTGCGGGTGGTGTTTTGGTGTCCAACGGGATGTGGTGGAGGTACGAAACCTCTTTAAACAATGCGTCGCGACAAAGAGCGAATCAAGTGACACGAATATTTCTGTGCAGTGATTATCTCGAGATGCCGGTCTCATTCGACTCTACAGTGGATTTGACCAGCGAGGATGCAGTGGATTCAGCCATCAAAGAAGATCCTGGATGTGTTGCCTGCCATGCAACCCTCGATCCTCTGGCGGCCTTCATGGGAGGGGTGTTTGCCCGTCGAAAATCTGACCCCGATGAGATGATTTATTATCACCCGGAGCGGGAGAATCTCTCCAGTACACAATTGGGTGTCGATCCGATGTGGAATGGGGAATCAGGTCAGACACTTGGAGACCTAGGTGCTTTACTGGTGAACGATTCTAGGTTCTTTACCTGTGCAACATCGCAAGTATTGGACAGTCTATTGGGCGGCACCTCAGATGTGGACATTCAAGAGCTGTCGAGTAAATGGACACAGGACTGGAAGATGTCGATGACTCGATTGGTTCGAGAGATCGTATTGTCGGAAGCCTATACAGATCGATGGCTGAACTCTGAGACCGAATGGAATACAGTCACACTGCATCAACTGGAGCGTCAAGTAGAGTATCTAACGGGGTTTACCCTCAGTATTGATTCCTATCCGTTTCTTCGTGCGGACCAGCGAGGCGTTGCCAATATGATTAATGGGGAGGGCTTTTCCATCCCGTTGGTGCTGGTTCAACAAGAATTGGCACACTTGTCCGCTCGTTATTGGATGCTTGAATCCAATCAGCGTCCTTTCGATGTAGAGACGATCGATAAACCAAAGGAGCGTCTGGTCGTACTCAATAGAATGATTTTGGGCATAGAGCCAACTGCCGAAGAATTGGCCGATTGGGAGCAATACATTGATTTGCTTCGAACGGAGCTACCGATCAATGAAATTTGGGCTTCGATTGCGACAGTTATGATGCAAGACCCTCGGTTTTTGGTGTACTGATGACGACCCGGCGTAATTTACTCAAGAGGTGTATACAGGGAGCATTTGTTGGACTCTCTCCCTCTAGCATTGCATTTGGCGAGTCTACTTCCCACAATTTGATTTGGATCACCTGCTTTGGAGGATGGGATCCAACGAGGGCTTTGGTTCCAGCATTTGATTCTCCATTGGTCAATCTAGAGCCCATAGCTGAGCCGATGACATTTGGTGGACTTAGACTGGTTGATCATCCTGGAAGACCCAGCGTACGTGAGTTTTTTCAGCAGTACTCCGATTTGGCAACGGTTGTACATGGTGTGTTGACGCCTTCTGTGGCACATGAAGCGTGTTTGCAACTGATTCGAACGGGGGTTCCTTTTGGTCAGGCAGATTGGCCAACCATCCTCGCCAGTGAACTATTTGCCCATTATCCCATACCACACATGGTGCTCAGCGGACATGCGTTTCCAGGAGATCTGGGGCATATGGTTGCTCGTACAGGGTCTGGAGAACAGCTGAAGGCTCTTTTGAATGGGACACTGTCAGATTCATCTGATGTATTTGTATCTGCAACTACGCAAAGATTGAGAACAGCCGAGTCTCAGATGCGTCAGCGTAGGTTGAGTCAATTAATTGAACAAAGTAATCAGGACCCGATGGCACTGTTGATGCTTGAGCAGTTTGAATCGAACACATTGAGTGCGGATGTGTTGCGGTCTAAGGAATCGGCGCTCAACTGGAATGTCGACGGGTCATTCTTTGGAGATTGCTTGACGGCGGTTGATTTACTGCGGGAAGGGGTGACTCCATGTATCTCGATTGAACACCCCGCCTTATGGGATTCACATTCGAGCAATGCTGTATACCAGCACTGGTTGTGGGAAGAGTTGTTCTCAGGTCTACTGATGTTGTGCAATGAACTGAAAACCACTTCAACGTCCTCTGGAAACCTATTGAACAATACGACCATCGTTGTGGCCTCAGACATGGGGCGTGCGCCAAGATTGAACTCCAGTCAAGGTAAAGATCATTGGCCGTATTCCTCTTTGCTGGTGTTGTCCAATCAGATGGAAGGGCAGCGTTCAATTGGAGGGTATGACGATGGATTTCAGGGGGAATCATTGTCGACGGGATTCGGACTCAACAGTGACCAGCAGCTCACAGCCGCTCATTTTGGACATGCTTTATTGGATGTGTGGGGTATATCTCACCCCAACAATCCGGTTGTACATTCAATATTTGAATGAGACAATGTAGGATGCTCAGTTAGATACATGGTTTCATAAGAATCCGTTAAACTATGTAGTGAGCAATGTTTGAGGTGACGATATGTCAGAATCCACCACTCCGATAGCCCGATATGCAACCAAAAAACTTTAGTGAAATCAGTGACTCAATCATTGTATGAACCAGTCGGCGTGGTTTCCGATGCCTTCTTTGGAGTGGTCAATCTTGTCGGTTGGATAGTATACAATGACCAATCGTCGTGGCAGATGTATTGGCTTGAGAGTTATATTTTGATACAGCGAAGATATGACGAGGATTCTAATGAACCTGATTACAATTGCTTCGTTCAAGTCTGTATATTGTAGGAGTCTACGTGATTGAATTTTTAGACCAACTTCAAACCCTCTTTCGTGCTCGGTATCCGATTGTGTATTTGGTGAGTCACGAAGAGGAGCGTAGTTTGAGATTGCTTCGACAGGTTGTTCAGGCTGAGCAGATGGAGCTTTGGGTATGGCGTAGCAGTGATGGACTGAATGGCGAGGGCGGAACGGCAACGCAAGCACTGATGACCGTGGTTGCCCACAATGATCCAACACTCATCGTTTTTATGGATGCGCATCAGGACTGGAAAGATGAATCGTGGGTGCGAAAGGTCCGAGACGAGCAACAGATCCTCGTCCAAAAGGGACATGCGGTTGTGCTTCTTTCACCGGTTTATCATGTTCCATTAGAATTGGAAAAGCTAGTGACTCCACTTGATGTTCCACTTCCATCTGTGGAGGAAGTGCAGCGGTTGTTTTCCTATTTCTGTCAGCAACAGGGACTGCAGATCGATCCAGTCCTGTTCCAGCAGTTTGTACAAGGTGCCTTAGGATTGACCGAAGCAGAGATCAAAAGAATGTATTCGCGGATTGCACTGGTCGGTAAAGGATTCACTCAATCAGATTTGGCTATGCAAGTAGAAGAGAAAAAGCGTATGCTTCGATCTTCTCAGTACCTTGAGTTTTGGGATGTCAATCACGCGGCATTATCTGTGGGGGGACTGGATACCTTAAAGGAATGGCTTGTGCAGCGTCAACTTGCATTCACACCGGACGCACGGCGATATGGATTGCCTGAACCCAAAGGTCTATTTTTGCTTGGTGTTCAAGGGTGTGGGAAGTCATTGATGGCGAAAGTGGTAGCCCAAATGTGGAGGCTACCGCTGCTGAGACTTGATGTTGCATCGGTTTTGCAAAGTGGGGCAGAGGATGGACTTCGTCAAACCATTCGCATTGCGGAGAGTCTGGCGCCTGCTATTTTATGGATTGACGAACTTGAGAAGGGGTTTGCAGGAACGAATGATGCAGCGCGTCAGAGTATGGGGACATTGCTGACGTGGATGCAAGAGAAGAAGGCACCTGTCTTTGTCGTTGCAACAGCAAATGAAGTTAGAGCGCTTCCACCAGAATTGCTTCGTAAAGGACGATTTGATGAGATATTCTTCGTGGATTTACCGGATCCGCATGAGAGATTGGAGATTTTGGATATCCATCTACGTCAAAGAAACCGAAACCCACAGCAGTTTGACCTGACGGTTGTCGTTGAAGAGTCCGAGCGATATTCGGGTGCTGAGTTGGAGCAGGTTGTGGTGGGTGCGATGTTTAAATCTTACGCAGACGGTCGAGAGGTCGATACGGAAGATTTGATTGATTCTGTTCGTGAGATTGTTCCCTTAGCTGTAACCATGGACGACCAACTCAAAGATCTTCGAGACTGGGCTCGATCGCGAGCAAGACGAGCCAGTGCCGATCGTCGGCGAGCCAATTTTTTTATTGCGTGGGATGAAGATTAATCATCAGATTGGTTATAGAGGGTACGGATACTCTCGGAGGATGTATGAAGATTGCCATTTTGGGTTCAGGCTCATGGGGAACTGCAATCGCACTCCATTTGGCTCGGGCTGGACATGATATATCGTTGTGGAACCGCTCTCAGGAAAAAGTCGACCAAATGAATGCGACACGCTGTAATGAACAGTATCTTCCAGACTTTCCGTTCCCCGATAATATTCGGCTTACGGCATCGCTGGAGAAGGCAATCGTCGAGGCTGGATTGGTGATCTTTGTGGTTCCGTCTCAAGTGATGCGTACCGTTGTTGGACAAGCCGCTGCTGTACTCAATCCGGAAGTTCCGATATGCTGCGCTTCAAAAGGGATAGAGTCTGGAACGTTGATGACCATGGAAGAGGTGTTGCGAGATGTATTGCCTGTTCACTTTCATGCCCAACTAACTTTTTTGGCGGGTCCATCTTTTGCCAAAGAAGTGGCAGCCGGTTTACCGACTACAATTGTGACTGCTGCCCGATTTTCCAATGTTGCAGATACGGTTGCAGAGGTGTTTCATCATGAGATTTTTAGTTTTATTAGTTAGATTTCGGTATCATAGGATATGGCAAAGAAACAATTTCAACCTAATTCGTTGTATGTAAGATATGACAAGAATTCAAAACTCTGGATTCAAGTGAGAAAGAGAAACTATCTGTATTGGTATAAGTTTCTGCAAATCTGTTTACGAGAAAACTATAAGATTAATAAAAAGAAATATGTTGATTGGGATTTAGATACTATTCTTGAAACACCATTCGACATCTGGTGGAAGAAACATTGGAAAAAGTTATTTGGTATTAAACAAAGAGGTGATACTCCACTCTACTCTGTGTCAACATCAAGAATTAAAACTCAATCTATTCGTATTTCATTACTTGTTCATCAATATAGGCATGTAGGTAAGAACTTTGATATCTCTGAGAAGATTCAATTAGAAGAAACTGCAAAAAGATATCCTACTCATTTCCATTTTGAACAACATGGACATTTCAATCGTGATTATATTTCAAAACAGATTGGTGTATTGAAAGGAAGATTTAAAAAGACTATTACAAATGTTTGTAATGGTACTTTCCCATAAAAAAAGGAAATGGAAGTTAGACTGTAGTGAGGTCATAAACTAACTCCCAAATCCTGTGTGACAAACAAATAAAATTATTTCTTATATCGGTGAGGTGGCACTAGATACATGTTGTTATGATGTGTTCTATTATCTTTATGAACTTTGGCATATGCGTCTTTCATATCACATGAAGTAATATGTTTCATATCATTTGGTTTAGATTCATTCTGATACTTCTCTTGTCTAAGTTTCTCTTGTGCTTTCAAATTATCAGTTTGTTGATTCTCAAATCTTAATCTGTCTAGAATCGTATACATTAGAAATCCACCATGTCGTTTAGTGAATTTCTTCTCTTACGACTTTCTGCTATTTGTGTTCCTAATTCCTTAACTCTCATTCTTGCTCCTTCGAGTATGATTGATGTCAAAGTTCTATTGTCTAGTTCTTTGATTCGATTAAGGTCATGATATAAGTCATCAGGTATTTTCTTTAAGCACAAACTTTTCATATATTACTTCTCCAAATGTTGATGTGTTGATGATTGTTCGTTGATAGTATATTGAACAGGTCTTCTGATTTGCTCTCTGATA
>CALDQI010000034.1:0-8493 GCA_937911635.1 uncultured Pseudomonadota bacterium
ACTCCAAATAGAGCGAGAACTATCGCTGAATCAAATGTTGGATTGGTATATGTTTCTCTGGATGGCTTTTCAGAGAGTACGGTGGATGTATCTCGCGGTAAAAAAGGGTCTTTTCAGAAGGCACTCGAGGCTGTAGATCTGTTGCAATCCAATGGTGTTAGGGTTGCTATCGCCTCTGTTCTGCACGCACAGAATCAACATGAAGTTCCCCAACTGTTAGACTGGGTACAATCGCGAGGGATGACCATCATCTTTCAGCCCCTGTATCAGAACTTTGGTAATGTTGAGTACAATCCAGATTGGTGGAGAGAGTCCGATTATTTTCCAAACGACCCAGAAGCATCAGATAGCATCGCGCGATGTCTGGATTGGTTGACAGCTGAAAGTATGCGGTCTGATTCCATTCTGAATTCACCCACTCAATTTCAAGCCATGAAATTGTATTTTACCTCACCAAGTACCGATGCTGGAGTGTCATGTAGAGCAGGGCACTCCGACATCTCTATTGACCCTCAAGGCAGAGTGCGATTGTGTTATTTTCTAGATCCTGTCGGTGACTTGAACTCTGATCGACCCTTGTCTGAAATCTGGAATCAGTACACTACGATGCAAAGACGATGGCAGGTTTCACGCTGCTCTCGAAGTTGTTCGTTGTTGAATTGTAATTTCGAGGTATAGCCTCAGGATAAGAAGTTGTGTTGTCGTGATTGAGATTTGACCCAGGAGAAGATGTATGATGCATACCCCGATGAGTTTTCGATGTGGAAAGGTTTCGAAAAATAGATTCGTATTGGCACCGATGACCAATCAGCAATCTCACCCAGATGGAACGTTATCCACTGAGGAGGCTCACTGGTTGCAAATGCGGGCAAGCGGTGGGTTTGGCGTGATTATCACATGTGCGGCGTTTGTATCTAGAGGAGGGATTGGATTCAATGGTCAAATGGGGGTGACTCCAGATCTGATCTCTGGTCCACATATAGAACTGAATGAACGAATGCATCAGGAACAATCGTTGAGTTTGGTGCAGCTCTATCATGGAGGGAACAGGATTGCTTTGAATAGAATCCAAGGGGAGGCAGTATCTCCAATGGGAGACGCTACTAGAGGCGTGAAGCAGGCTACAATTGAACAAATCTATGAGATTCGAGATCGGTTTGTGGAGGCAGCGGTCGTCGCTCAGCAGTGGGGGTATGACGGTGTTCAACTCCATGCAGCTCACGGGTATTTACTGTGTGACTTTTTAGCTTCAACCAATAAACGGTCCGATGACTATGGGGGCTCTTTGGAGAACCGTGCTCGTCTTTTACTGGACTTGGTTCGATTGATTCGAGAACGTTGTGGAGAAGGTTTTATCATCTCTGTTCGGTTGTCACCGGAACGGTTTGGAATTGACACCGATGAAATATTGGAGGTGGCTTGGATGCTGAACAACACAGAAATGGTGGATTTATTGGATTGGTCTTTGTGGGATGTCGCAAAAATTATTGAGGGACGATCATTGCTGGAAAGTGTATTGGCTCTGGATTATGGAGACACTCAAGTGTCTGTGGCTGGAAAAGTGATGGGGGCTCGTATGGTTGATGCGGTGTTGGCCGTGGGAGCGGATGCTGTGGCGATTGGTCGAGGAGCCATTCTGCACCACGATTTCCCTCAACTCTGTGCAGACCAAGACTTCCAATGCCGTACACTACCTGTGTCGGTCAATACTTTACTGATGGAAGGACTGTCGATGACATTCGTCGATTACATGCGTCGATGGGACAACTTTGTTCAACGATCGACCGAGTAGTGGTCATTGTTTCGAATGGTATCCTGTGCGTTAGATGATCCATCTTGTCTGTAGACCTTCCTATCGTAAGGATGGGTATTTTAATTCGTCATTTGTGCAAGACATTGAATGTACCCATAAAATCAGATATTGAGATCACATGAAGTTTGTTCGTCCATTTGTAAAAACGGTTGGATCCTTGTCTATTACTGTTCGAGATGCCAATCGATTTCGAGAGGTGGCTCTCGTTCTTGCGAGGCATGGGATGGGTGCGTTGGTCGCCGGTGTGGATATCCCCGGTGTACAAGTGGATTCAGAATACAACAGTACTCCTCAAAGACTGGTCGAAGCACTTCAAGAATTGGGACCCACCTTTATCAAATTTGGTCAAATATTATCCACGCGCTCTGATATCGTCCCTCATGATTATCTGGTTGCGCTTCAGCAACTTCAAGATGACGTTCATCCACTCAAATTTGATACGTTGAAAAGTACATTGCAAGAAGATTTGCATGCCACGTGGGACAACTTGGTTGACCACATCGATCCAGAGCCTTTGGCAACGGCCTCAATTGCTCAGGTACACAACGGCACACTGAAAGACGGTACTCGAGTGGTATTTAAAATCCGTCGCCCAAAGATAGACGCCATCATTGATTCAGACCTTCACATTTTGCGGTTTTTATTGGATCGATTTCTCCATGAGTTCCCAGAAATGGAGCTGTTTGATCCTCGGGGGATGTTTCTAGAGTTTGAAAAGGCCCTATCTTCAGAACTCGATTTTGGATTGGAACTGAAAAACCTGCAGCGTTTTCACACAAGCTTTTATCACAAAGAGGGAATACGTTTTCCGGAACCTGTAGAATCGCTGTCGAGTCCTCGGGTGCTCTGCATGGAGTTTTTAGATGGTGTGCCAATCCGCAAAGCACGTGAGGCCGGTTTTGATATGGAGATGATTGGTGAGCGATATCTATCGCTGGCCTATACCATGCTATTTGACCACGGATTCTTTCACGGTGATCTGCATCCTGGAAATGTTCTAGTGCTTCCAGATCAATCGATTGGTGTGATCGATTGTGGAATGGTTGGACGACTCACCCGAGAAATGAAAGACCAACTCGCCACATTGATTTATGCCCTTTATAGAGGAGATAACAAGCTGATCGCCAAAATCTTCTTTGAGATATCGATCAAAAAAGAGCGCATCGATTACATAGCCTTTGAACGAGATGCCGTCCAAGTCGCTGAGAAACATTGGTCCGGCGGCTCTTTTACCGAGATGGATATTGGTGCTTTCCTGATGGACTTAACCACCAATGCACTTCGACACAAAGTCTATGCCCCAACCGCATTCACAATGTTTTTCAAAGCTGTTCTAACAACGGAAGGACTCGCAAAGTCTCTACTTCCAGAAGTCGATCCGTTAAAAGTTGCTCAGCCCTATGTTGAAAAGTTGGTGAAAGCGCGTTGGCAACCACAGCACTGGACAGAATTAGGGACGCAAAATGCATTGGCATTTTCGAGTATATTGAAACGTTTGCCCATCAGTATGAGTCAATTGTTGGATGATCTTGACTATCAACGGTTGCAAATTAAAGTCGAGCATATTGAACAACTCAAAGATCAAAAGGCGGCAATGCGTCGACAAGGATTGCAAGTCATAGGATTGCTGGCGGTCGGCTGGCTCATGGTTGGTTTGACAGGGTGGGTACAAAGTGGGCTGTCCCCAATATTTTGGGTTGGTGTAGGTATATCAACGGTGATGCAACTGTTTATTCTGTGGGTGTTTTGGCGGTCCTATGCTGAGGATTGATTGAAATGCAGAGTATTCGTCAGCACCTTGCTATCCACGTTTGTTTTGGATTGTTGTTGGGGTCCGTTCAGTTTATCGAATTGGGGTTGAATCTACAGTTTGGATTGGGGGTTCAAGATTCATTGATACTTTGGGGAGTTGGGACTGTATTTGCAGTGGCATTGAATATGCTCCTGGCCTTGATCACCATTCCTCTCGTATGGGGAGCCATAGATGGGGAGCGTCCTACAAAACTTGGAAGGGGACTGTTGATCGTGGGGATGGTACATTTGGCTGTACTCCTCGTTCCGTTTGCCATGACTAAACTGGAGTATGGTCAGCAGGCGTTGGCCGGTATGTTGATTGTCGTGTGGGTTATGCTTGGGGTCTTGCTACATACAAACGGTCGGTTTTGGATTCGCCGATTGTCTGTCAATCATGGCTCGCTGTCTAGGCTCTACATGTTTTCCGTGGGTCTTGCTGTATTGGCTGGGAGTGTAGGGTTTACACTGTTTCAATCTCGAGGGTATGGTAGTTCAAACGCAATTTTAAGTGACCCCGATGTTATTGTAGTCTCCATTGATGGACTGGGTGCAAATGCACTGTCTGCTTATCAACAAGACTCTCTAGCGAACACCCCTAATTTAGATTCTGTGGCCAGTCAGTGTTTGGATTATACAGAGGCGATTTCAGTTTCGACCGAAGTCCTTCCGTCTCACGTTGCAATGTTTACGGGTCGATACCCAGGACAAATCAATATCGTCGATGATAGTGGGTTGTTAAAGTTTGCCTCCGAAACGTTGGCAGAACGATTTGCCCGAGAAGGGTATTCAACTGCTTTGTTCGCCAATTCCAGCGTGTTGAATATGGAAAGGGGATTCGCTCAGGGGGTTCAACTGATTGATACGGATGCACCCCTTGATATCTTTGGCTGGCAGATCCGAGGGGCAGAGAGTTATCGTTTGGGCGAGTGGTGGAGAATACTGGTAGGCACATCGATACAGCCTGAAGTCCCGATTCGAAATGCACGGTCCTTCTTTGAAAATTATGTGGACAGACCTGTTTTTGCGTGGATACAAAGTCAGATACCGGATCATTTGACCATCGAAGAATACCGTGAAACGGTAGAGTCACTGGATCGAGAAGTCGGGGACTTTGTACGAATGTTAGACGGGCGACCCGTAGATAGAAAGAGACTGCTGATCATCACCGCGTCTTTTGGAAACCACTTTGACTATGGAAAGTCTGATCGGCGAGGGATTTCGGAGTCTGTGATTCGAGTTCCAATGATCATCTGTCCGCTACAAGAAAGCATCCATCTACAACGACCATTAGACGGACAGGTTCGCACGGTGGATATTCCAAACACGATCTATGCTCAAGTAGGGTTTTCACACAATAAAGAAATCCCTTCCGTCGATATTTCGGACCGAGATAAAGATCACGTTGTATATCAAACGGTGCTTATGGGACGGGACCCAGAGTCGGATGATGGATTTGAAATGGGGTATCGGTTTCAAGCGTCAAAGTCAGACATCATGTACAAGTATACATGGATGACATCCTCAAAACAGCACGGAGTCTACAATCTAGACCGTGACCCTACCGAACTGGAGAATATAGTTGGAATCGCTGGAGATATGTCCAATGAACTTGCGACTGCCTTGACCACAGCCGCGTTGGCCATTCCCAACCTTAAGGTGTCGAAAGAGCAGACTGATCATACTGAGTTTCAGCCGATTCCATAATCCGTATAGGGGCGTATAGAGTCCAATAGTAAGATAAAGCGGCATAACTGAATGGCCCAACATCCATTGTGAAGAGAATTCCCAAGTGCATAGGAATTCCAATACAGGCAAAGATGGTGCGTGGTTTACATCGCATCACGAAACGCTGTCCCCAAGTGGGTGCATACCAGGGGGTATCGGTTCTGGATTCCCACAGCATCAAAATCCACATCATCGGTGCCCAAACTTCAAACATCCAAGTACCCAAGGTTCCCAACTGCGTCACCCAAAACCAAGGCGCCAAAAATTGATGGTCTCGCCATGACCACGTTGGTTGTTGAAGAATGTACCAGATTGCATCCATTTCACCGAAGGGAACCCAATGGGCACTGACCTTTTGGAGCCCTGTGGAGGCGTACATGATGATCAGTTGAGTCAGCAACAATCTGCGAACGATAGAGTATACCTGTGTATTGCTTTGCCATCTTCCTGTACGAACTTTACAGGACACCGAAAGTGTACAGTCATTCTGAACAAAGACCAGTAACCACAGAGCATTGGCGATGAGGTCATCATGACCACCGGTTGCCAATGGATTGTGCCACGAGATGGTATTCATCACGATCATTCCAACCAGTGCACTCAGTCGACCTGCGAACCCAACAATCAATCCGATAGAGGCAACAATACCCATCCACAGCATGGTTTCCACTGCCGATGGGGTCGCGCCGCCAAGTATGTCTAAGAGCCAAGGGACCTTTTTATAGTGCCTGATTCCCCCATGCACTTCATCTACCCAGATAGCCTGCCATACACCGCTAAGATAAGGGCTTAAGCAAGTGTACAGGAGGGTTAGTCCTATCGATACTCGCACCATTGCTATCGAGAAACCAGATTCTTTTTCCGACCAAAATCGAACCCATCGTCTCCAAATGGTCATGGTGTTTCACCGTTTGTTGTCGACAAAGGGTACGTGAGTGGAGTGTGATAAGAGCCCATGATATCCTGGTCGTTCAATATTTCAGTGTGACTCGGCAAAGGGTATCGCCACCATCGAAATCTAATTTGAGTTGCCGTAGGGAAGTCCTTAGATGCTTGAGTGCTCATGTACACAGCAAACCGATTGTATTGTCTTTTGTATCGACTCCAAGAGTATCGAAATATCGCAGGGCGAAACCGTCCATTTTCAATCAGCATCTCCATCCATTGATCTGGCTGATGGACTCTATAAACAGGTGTCCACTCATCGTCGATTTGCACATCGATTTCGAGTTTCGATGGAAACATGTGCGGAGCGACAAACAGTCTCCAGTTTTGATCTCCTCCAACGTATCGGTAATAGAGGCGGAACGGCTTGAGTGTGCTATTGCGAACCGTAGTCACGGACTGTGCGATGTCCCAAAGAGAATGTTCTAATTCTGTTGGAGAGGTATCTATGCCTATGGATTGAAGGTTTCGACTCCACTGACGAAATTCCGCCTGTACGGTGGGATGAGCCCAGTCTCTTTTAGACATCGCTCCCTCAGGTGCTGGAAGGGCCTTCAAGATGATGGCGATCAGATGAAGTACAATCAGTCCAGTGCGAAGATGAGGCCACATGTCTATTGATTCCCAAAGACAATATGGGTAAGTTCATCGTGCGATAGCGTAGGGTCGTCTGATGATTCACCGTTGACTTTGATACCGTTCGAATTCGGATCAACGTGAATCTGAATTGGGTGTCTGTCTGTATATATTTGGATGGAGTTCCAAGTGGGCTGTCCAAGTACATACTCTGTAGTACCAGCGATTGGGTATACCCCCATCATAGAAAATACTGCCCAGGCTGAGAGGGCACCCCCATCGTCATTTCCAGCCAGCCCAACAGGAGCGTCATCATACCGATTGTCCAGCAACCATTGGACCCACTGATTTCCTCCCGATCGATCGTTCAAAAGATAGAAATAGTACGGTACATGTAGGGTTGGTTCATTTCCGTGCCAGTAATATCGTTCAGGTAGACCGGGCAAGATTTCATCTGTGGTCATGTTGATAAAGAAACTCTCGAGTCTAGATAGAGACTCTTCTTGACCTCCCAAAATGGTGAATAATCTTTCGTAGTCATGGGGGGCCAACCACAGGTATTGTCTTGCGTTGCCCTCAGCATAGTCCTCGTCCCATTGATCTTCTGAGACAAAGTTACCAAAGGAATTTTTTCAAGTTACGTATTAGAAAATGTTAAAGCTGGAGATTTAATTCACGTTGGTGTACCCGAAGGAAAGTTTACATATCATCCAACAGTTAATGATCAAATTATAACCGGAATTGCAGCTGGAAGTGGGATTACTCCCATTTTATCGATAGCTAAATCGGTTATAAGTGCAAATAAAAAAAATGAATTTAGATTAGTCTATGGAAATAAATCTGTCAAAGATGAGATGTTTTCCCTTGAAATTACAAAATTAAAAAATCTTTATCCAGATCAATTAAAGGTTATTAATATTTATAGCCAATCTAACGAAAAAGAAAGCTTATTTGGAAGAATTGATGAGTCAATTATTAATTATTATGAAACTCGCTATGGCCTTGCTGATAAATATTTCATTTGCGGGCCTGAAAAGATGATCCATTCTGTTTCAGATGTTTTATTTAAAAAAAATATTTTAAAAGAGAATGTGTTTTTTGAGTTATTTAAAACTAATACTCAAAAGCTTTCAAAGAGTAATAATACTGAAAACTCAAAACTTGATATTATATATGAGGGGATAAAGCATGAATTAAATAAATCTAGCGGAAAAACTGTTTTAGAAGCAGCACTCGAATCAGATATTGATGTTCCCTATTCTTGTCAAGGCGGAGTATGTAGCAGTTGTATTGCAAAGGTTGTTGAAGGAAGCGTTACAATGAAAACTAATCAAATACTTACTGATGAAGAGGTATCAGATGGTCTTATACTTACTTGTCAAGCTGAATCCTCAGGTAAATATCTCAAGGTTGATTTTGATAATGTTTAGATCTTCTTATTTCCTAGAACTTCTAAAACTTTTTCAATGATCTCTTTTGGAGAAATTGTTCTAAATGCGTCCTCATATCCTCTAGGGATATGCTTTCCATATATAGAAGTTGGTATCCCTGGATACTTATTTCGGTCTGCACAAATTGAATACTCTTCTGGTTGATCAAATGGAGCAAAACCAGAATATGGGTGAGTTTGACCCCAGAGT
>CALDQI010000035.1:0-8293 GCA_937911635.1 uncultured Pseudomonadota bacterium
ATTTACAGCGCAAAGTCGAACGTGTGGGTGTGGGTCTTTAAGAGCATCGATTAAGGTTGCATTGGCACGAGATTCCATCAACGGTGAGATTTTCTTGGCACAAGATGCGAGTGCTGTACATGCATTTCCACGGGTTCGGTAAGCCTCATTTTGATCGAGGACGACTCGAGTGAGTGTTTCAAGTGCAGACTCACTGCGTAGATTTCCAAGCGCATTGATGGCATGTCCTCTGAGAGAATGTCGCCACCCGTTGTCTTTGGTGTAGTCTTGGATCACAGATTCCTTACTGAAACGACCTTGCTTCGCCAGCGATACAAGTGCCAATCCTCGAATCCGATGCGATTTATTGGCGTCGTTTGCACAGGTCTCCAGAGCGAGAGCACTGTCTGCCGAACGATGCTGCGCCAGAGATTGTACAATTCCGGCTTGGGCTTGAGCGACCTCTTCAGTTCCCAGCCATTTGGTGAGTAATTGGTTTGCCATTGGGTGCTTGCATTTTCCAAGTGCCTTAGCGATGGCTCCCCGAACACCGACATGTTGCGCTTCATAGACCTCTTCAATCGCTTTGAGGGACAAAGAAGTGCCCATCTTGACCAAGTTTCTTCCGGCAATCAAACGTCCATGCCAGTACGGTGACTCGTTCAAGAGGCGCTTGTTCATCTCAAGACCCGGATCGAATGTGATTTCAGTCACGGCAATACAATTGGGGTCGATGACGATTTGTTGTGGCTTGCTTGTACTCTGTAGTCGGAAAGTATGGTGGAAGTCATCAATCTTAACGGTGTGCTCACTCCACTCACCATCTTCATCTTGAACAGCAATCTGCAGATCGAAAACGAAGGGCGTATCGTCTTTTTGACCACCAAAGATGGTCTGCTTGATCTTGAGTCGCAGGATCCCGGTGTCGGCAAAATGCTCTTGTGTAACCTTTAATTGTGGATATCCAGCACGATTGAACCACTGATCAAAGAAATGGGCCAGTGACTGACCGCTGTGCAGTTCCATTTTTCGTCGGAAGTCATCCGACTCGACCACCTTTTCCGCATAGGTTTCAATGTAATCGCGAGTGGCTGCCCAGAATACATCGGACCCAATTTTATGGCGAAGCATGTTAAGACGGACAGCTCCACCAGGATAGAGGTGCATGTCGTACATTTTCCAAGCGCTGTCAAAGACGCGGGTCATGATGGGGCGTGAGTATCGAGATTTTGCTTCACCAAAGTAGGACTCTCGTTGTGAGATGAGTTCTTCATGATGGCGATCTACACTGTAATTGTGCTCTATCCAGACCGTTTCAAAATAGGTCGCCCAGCTTTCTTTGAGCCATACGTGCGCGTAGTCTCTACACACAATGAGATCACCAAACCAAGTGTGTGCTAGCTCATGCAGGTTGATTTGATCAAAGAGAAAACCCAAATCCTTGTGCATGTTGGCATCAAAGAGGAGTCTAGAATCCCAAGAGACCAACGAGATGTTTTCCATCGCTCCACCGATTCCAGGAGCGGCAAATTGAAAGTACTTTGGCCATGGCAGGGGGCCGAGTAAGGTTTCAGCAAACTCGATCAGTCTCTTTGTTGGTTCAAATGCTCTGCGGATGTCTTCGGGGTCATTTCCTTTTGGAGCAAATCCAGCGATGGGAATGTCTCTAAGGGGTTCAAAGTCTATCCGTTCATATTCGCCAACGATGATACAGAGTAAGTACACTGGACAGAGTTTTTCCTGTTTCCAGTGACTTCGGAGTGTATTGTCATCAACCGTAGTTTGTTCAACTAGTTCACCTGCGGAGACGGCTGTGTGATCTTTGTGGTGCGTAATGAAGATGTCCCAAGAGGTTCGTACATTGGAGTGGTCGACACAAGGAACCCAATACCGAGCCCGTGCCGTTTCATGATCGGTTGCCATCCACTTTCCACGGTTTGGCATTTCAGGTGTTGGACCACCGAAATAACACCCGCCAATTGGTGCGTGTACTTGATAGTCTATCTGCACAGTGACAGAATCTCCTTTGGCGACAGGATCATTCCACCGAATGGTGAGGTTTTGTCCATCGTAATTGGTTGTGATGTCAGCTGATTTGGACTGAATGCGCACCAGCTGAAGATCCACAGCATCGAAGGTGATCTCTTGAGCTGTGTTCACATGAGAGAGTAGAGTCCATTCTATAGAAGCCTGTAATCGATGTGCATCGATGTCTGGATGAATGTTCAGTGTCCCGTGTGTGGGCTCTAATGGCAGGCTAGGGGCATAAGACGGACGGGTGCTTGGCAGATGAAATTGGCCGGTTTGATGGTAAATGGTCATCTGATTCTCCAGAGTGGGTTACATGAATAAGTATCGGATTGTCGTCGTTGTTTCAAGGGTGTCAATCGTCTATTGATCCGATAAAGTGTGGTGAAATGAGGTCTGTTCAGATTAAAGACACAGGAGTACACGAACACTTAAATGTGGTTTGGTATTACATTTTGGCGCGTTTGTTACTGGGGTTTGGGGTACTGGTTTGGGTATTGTTGTCGGTTCGGTTTGACGGTAATTTTCAGCTCCCGGGAAGCTTATCCTTTTACACTTTGGGTGGTGTATTTGCATTGATGGGAACGATGGCCTTCTTTTCAACGCAGCACGGCGGAAAACCATGGTTTGTATGGCTCCAATTTATTGTGGACGCACTGTTCATTTCGATGCTGTTGTGTGCTGGATCCAGTCACCACAATCCTTTTGTACTTCTCTTTCCTCTCAATATCTTGGCGGCCATGTCTTTGGGGTGGGCAAGAGATGTGTTGAGAGTAACCCTTCTAGACATCATTTGTTATACGTGTGTACAGTACGCCGGATACAGAGGCTATCTAAACTGGGTCATCATTGATGATTCTCTCATTCTATATATAAAGGTCATTTCTGAGATATTTGGATTGGCACTCATTGGCGGTTTGGGTATGTTGATGGCTCAGCAACAGGCCTTAACCAGTCGGAATCTGACCGAACAAATCTTGACCACTCGGAGATTGCGGCGTAGACACATTGATGTTTTAAATGAGCTGCCGATTGCCATCTTTGTCACGTCCAATTCTGAGTCGGTTCGCTTTCAGTTGGTGCCCCAGAATGTCTTGGCACAAAATTGGTATGCGGAGTCGGACTTTGTGGATCAACTTCAGCAATATCTGCATTCGCCACAACCCAGACGGTTTGAGTTTGGTGTACAAGTCTTTCAGGTGCAAAGAGGTCAATTGACAACAGAAGAAGATTTATTGCTTGTTGAAGATGTTACGCGGATGCAACAACTTGAGCAGACCATCAATAAAGAAGAGCAACTGGCCATCATTGGCCGAATGTCTGCTTCGTTGGCCCACGAGATACGCAATCCTATTGCCAGCTTGTCTGGTGCCGTACAATTGTTGGCTGAGCAAAAGGAAAGTCGACTTCATACAATCATTTTGCGAGAGATCAATCGCATCAATGAATTGGTTGATTTATTTTTGCAGTCCGCGCGATCTCAGCATTTGACAATGGAGCACACGAGTGTCGTTTCAAGTGTGTTGGAGATTGTCGAAGCGCTTCAACATGATCCACGAGCTCAGTCGGTGGAGATTTCCATCAAAGGATTGTCTCACACTCCTTTTGATATCGATCTGGCGAAGTTTCGTCAGATTGTCTGGAATCTACTGTTAAATTCGGTACAGGCAAGTCAAGATGGTCACATTACACTCCATTCGAAAGACGTAGATGGTCAATATGTACTCCAGATTGCAGATGACGGAAAAGGGATCCCCCAAAAAGATTTGGATAAAGTTATGGATCCATTTTTCACCACTCGTGCTGGTGGTACAGGACTAGGACTTTTTGTTGTACAACAAATTGTGCATGCACATAAGGGAACATTGACTATAGAGAGTACAGAGGGTGAAGGAACAATGGTGACGTTGATCTTTCCGATCTAAGAGGGGCATTGAACAGTTGGATTGAGACATCAATGGACACTTAAATGCACAATGAGTATTTCTAAGGAGACAATTTTATGAGTATCACACGTATGTTGATAGTAGACGATGAACTTTCTATGAGAGATTTACTCGAAATTTTGTTTGAAAATGATGGATATGAGGTTCAAGTTGCGCCAGATGTTGCTTCTGCGCAACTCATAATTCAAGAATGGATCCCCGATGTGATCCTTTCTGATTTAAATTTACCAAGAGAATCTGGCCTCGATTTTTTGCGGTGGGTCAAAAAACGTCACCTAGAAATGATATTCATCATGATTACAGCATTTGGATCCAATCAATCTGCAGTGGAGGCGTTAAAACTTGGCGCAGCCAATTATGTCCTTAAACCATTCAACAACGACGAGCTGCGACTGGTGGTGTCTAGAGCACTCGGTGTGCGAAGTCTTGAAAAGGAGAACGAGCGTCTGAAGCGAAAAGTGTCGACGAACCTACATTTTGGTCTGTTTGTGGGGGATTCACCTCCGATGTTAGAAGTGTATGAGATGATTCGAAGAGTCTCTCGTTCACGTATCAATTGCATGATACTTGGGGCTTCTGGAACTGGGAAAGAAATGGTTGCCCGCGCCATTCATGAAACAGGGGACCGAGTGGAGCACCCTTTTGTAACCATCAATTGTGGTGCAATCCCAGAGAACTTGGTTGAAAGTGAATTGTTTGGACATGTGAAAGGTGCGTTTACCAATGCGTACAGGGACAAGATGGGGCTTTTAGAAGTAGCCAATCTCGGCACGGTATTTTTGGATGAGGTGGATGCTTTGCCTCTTGCTACGCAGGTGAAGTTACTTCGAGTGATTCAAGATAAGACTATCCAGCCCGTCGGTGGTGTAGAATCTATTCAAGTGGATGTTAGATTCATCTGTGCCAGCAATGCGGATATGGAACAGCGTGTCAAAGATGGACTTTTTCGAGAAGATTTATATTACCGATTGAATGTCGTAGAGATTCATTTGCCAACATTACGAGAACGGTCCAAGGACATTGAACCGTTGGTGCATCATTTTATGGAGCGGTTTTCGAATGAATACGGCAAAAGAATCTTGGGGATGTCTCCTCAGTTTATGCAGGCTGTAAAGGGGTGGACATATCCAGGAAACGTTCGGGAGTTGCAAAATGCAATGGAGCGATCAGTCGCTCTCAGTGTGGGGAATGTCCTGCGAAAAGAGGACCTGCCAGAGGTGATCTGGGAGACCGGAGTTAGCTTTGTCTCGGATGGTAGTGAACTTCCCGAAGAGGGATTGGACTTGGACGCCCTGCTGGCTCACGTTGAAAGGAAGTGGCTTATTGTTGCGCTTGAATCGACTGATGGGAAGAAAATGCAAGCAGCCGAGAAGTTGCACCTAACTTTTCGTTCTTTTCGATATCGCCTTGTGAAACACAACTTGGAATAGCAGTATTTGTTGTGACTTCGCACAGAGAATTGAACGAGTTTTGCTCTCATAAACAAGTCAAAAATATGTGGGTGACACAAATCGTCACCTCCAATTCGACAAAAAATGAATCTGGTGACTTTCCATTTTTTTGATTGTTCCGAATATTTTTTTGGAATTGTATGGGCGACTTTTGTATAAATAGAATAGTGTTTGAAACACTTCCCCTATCTAAACATCAACAACAATGGAGAAACATCATGTTAAATCGTAAAGGTTTTACTTTGGTTGAGCTGATGATCGTAGTTGCGATTATCGGTATTTTGGCAGCAATTGCTATCCCTAACTTCGTATCAATGCAATACAAATCAAAGCGTTCTGAAGTTCCAACAAACTTGAAAGCTATCAAAACTGCAGAAGTTGCTTATGAAAGTAACTTTGACGTATTTGTAACTGCTACTGCATATCCTTCTTCACCTACCAAAACTGTTCAACAGTGGGTAAAAGGATCTTCCGGTGGATTCGCTACTTTGGGTTGGACCCCAGATGGCGCTGTTCGTGGTTCGTATGCTGTTGCAACAACAACAACAGACTTCACAGCAACTGGTTTGGCAGACGTGGACGGTGATGGTACAACAGCTACTTATCAAGCGACCAAGTCTAACAACCCAAATGCTCCCACAACTGGTCCAGACGTATACTAAGTCGACTTGTGGAAGTTTAAAGTGGGTATGATCTCACTCTACTCGAACGCCCCAAATGGGGCGTTTCTTGTTTTTTACTGTTATTTTTAAAAGGGCCGTTTTTATGAGGGTGTTGTGAAACACTGGTGGTTATTGCTACTCATTCTTTTACAACCATTGATGTATTTCGGTGGCTTGAATGGAAGTTTTGTATTTGACGATCAATTTTTAATTGTGGATACAATGGGTCAATTGACACCATGGGCGATATTTTCCGGTGGACTTTGGGGAGATACGCTCAATCAAGCAAACTTTTACCGTCCGTTGTTTTCAATAACGATTTGGTTAGACCAGCAACTGTTTGGTTTGAATACATTGGGGTATCATATACATTCCTTGATCTGGCATATGCTCAACATTTTTCTATTTGCCAGGTTTGCCCCACTCATTGTGTCAAATTCTCGAGCGACTGTAGCGACATGGGTCTTTGGGCTCCACCCATTGATGTCTGAGCTTGTGTATTGGATTGCAGCCCGCAATGATACGATGGCCATTGCATTTGCGCTGATGTTTCTCAATGTATTTTGGCGCAAGATGGTTTTATTTACGCCCTCTACCCCTGTATCTTGGAAAACGATTGGGTTATTGAGTTTGATTTTTACGGCTGGAATGTTGTCTAAGGAAAGCATATTGGTTTTGTTTGTTCCAGTTGGTGTGCATGCATACAAACAAAAACGATTTGCGCTGCCGGTGGTGATGCTGGGAATCGTTTCTCTATTGTTTGTGTGGCGTGCTTGGATTGGTGTTTCGACGCCTGAGATGCATCCGGACAATGTAGAACTATTTTTCAACAATCAATGGGGTTTTATTGTCGATGGATTCGGTCGGGTCTTTTTTCCGTGGCGATTGTCTCCAGCAACTCCATTGGAGTGGGGTTCTACGATTTGGTGGCATGTCGTATTGGCTTTGGTCATGCTGGGAATAATGGTGAGTGCCATTCGAAAATACGAAAATCGAGAGTGGATACTTTGGTTTATCATCTCAATCTTATTGACTGTTCCTGCGATTGTATACACAGCGAATTATGGAGATCGATATTGGGCGATGGGATTGATTGCTTGGTCTCTATTGTACGCGAATGTCCTTCCAACAGTTGTATCTGTATTGCCATTGCCCATTTGGGCGTTCATCATTGTTGGGCGAGGATTTGCTTGGCAATCGGATCTCAATTTTTGGCAACAAGAGGTTGAGCATCACCCCACACCATATTCGTATGTGTCCTTGGCAATCATTCAATACAATGAAGGGGACTCAGAAGCGGCGATGAACAATTTTTATGAGGGATTTCAAGCAACCCCTCCACATTTGGATGGATGTGTTCCATTTGTATCCTCCGTACTTTCTGTACAGGGAGGAGTGTCTGCGTTACAGTCTATCGATTGGGCTATCTCGAGAGGTTGTGCTTCATCTGGAGAGATGATGGGGTTGCGTGCGGTAATCTTAGCAGGGTTGGGTAGATGGGATGATGCGAAGTCGATTGCTGAGGGAGATTGGATAGACCGATCGCAGAGGCTGGAGGTGGTCCGATTGGCTCTCCAGGCTCGAACCCAAGATTGGGATTCCTTTTGTCCCGCTGTGCAACTGTGGTCTGATCGCGATCGACTGTTGAGGCAATTAACGATACTGTCTCCAAAGACCTTTGAGAATACAACTGAGCTAGAAGAACTTTGCCCCAAGTTCTTGAATGAATAATGGTATAGAGTGAACCATGTCAAAGATGACTTCGAAATCGTGGCTGAAACTATTGATTGCACTATCGATGGGTATTCCGTTGATTCATATGTCGCACAAGCAGGCTGATCGTCATCGATTTAGAGAAGATCGAGCAGAAGAAAGATTCTTTTTACCCAATCCCGAAGCGACCAAAGCCCTTTCGTTGGGACAGCAAACGATGGTGTCGGATTTCTTTTGGGTTCGAACGGTACTCATCTTTGCAGACTTTGCATGGGATTGCAAAGATGCTCAAGCGGCTTGGCTTGTCAGTATGATTCGTACGATGGCGACATTGGACTCATCATGGCGTACACTCTACATGTACGGGGGGAATATGCTTGGGGTGTGTGACAAGGTTGAAGAAGCCGATGTAATATTCACACTTGGTCATCAAAATATTCCGGATGACTATTATTTTCCATTTTCCTTAGCGATGAATGCTTTAGTAAATGGCATATTCTTATCATGATAAGTC
>CALDQI010000036.1:0-3962 GCA_937911635.1 uncultured Pseudomonadota bacterium
AAGACCAAGTGGGATAGTTCACTTGGATCGACGCTCTCAACCCTGTCACCGGAGGCAATATCCACACGCTCATACACAACCTTTGTGGCGTTCAACTTTTCCAACACACATGCGTTTACAGCTTGATGGTCCCCTGGAAGATTGGCTTTGGGGATAGAAATTGAAGCGATACCATTGGCACACACCTCCACAAGAGAGCCTGCACCACCACGACATATCACCAAGTCTGTGGCTGCGTAATAATCACCCATATTGTGAATGAAGTCAGTATATCTATATCGATCTTTCCAACCAGTTTCTAGGCCAGAGACATCAATGGATTGCAATCTCTTCTCAACGTCAGCCTTGCCATAGTATGAAGCCCCTTGAAGTTTCTTACCCGTTCCATGCAAGACAATCACCTTCGGATCTGTAAGCAATAAAGGAAGTGCATCCACAATACCTCGATTGATCGTCCGTGCGCCTTGGGAACCACCAAAGGCAAACACAACCTTTGCATCTTGTGGGATGCCTAGTTTTTCTCTAGCAATGCGTCGGGATTCATTCTGGTCACCCTCTTCTTCTACCACCAGGCGGTTCCGAACAGGATAGCCAACATACATTTTCTTTTGTCCAACACCTTTGGTTCCTGGAAATGAAACCGCTACTTTATCGGCAAACCGAATCGCCATCTTGTTCATTCGTCCAAGCTCGGCATTGGCTTCATGCAACATGATCTTTGACTTTAACAGACCTATTTTATTCATGATACCTGCTGCAAAGACTATGGGGGCAGAAACATATCCACCGGTAGCAACAATTGCATCGGGTTTAAATCGCAGTAGAAATGCTGCTGCTTGGATGCAACCAAATGCCAATGTCATCAACACTCTTGGAGACTTTGCAGAACCAGATGTAGTGGAAACAAACACGACATTCTGTTCACTGGGTCCATATACAGACCATTCTTTTGGTACAATTCCCTCTTCAGCCTTTCCCTTTTTTCCAACATATCGAAACTGAACGGAGTCGTACATTTCGCGTACACTTTCAGAAATGGCAATTGCAGGTGTGACATGACCTCCCGTACCACCACCAGTAAAAACAATTTTGCGACTCATTCTGCCTCCATACTTGACGTGTCAATATATATATTTGTATCGCATTGTATAGACCGACTGCAAGAGTTTTTTTCGTACAATTCAAAATACTTGCAGATCAATTCAACCTTTGGACGCTTTTCTTGACTGTGATACAGTTAGACATGTTCACAACATTCCTCCTTTTTCAATACCTTTTGAGCTGTACACAGCATCCACTAGACTTGGCTCTCACCCCAGAATCCGGTGCAATGAACGTACTCCATTGGTTTCATTCTCCGGACATGCAATCTTGGACATACAATGGACCGGTCGCTTGGGGCGTTACCAGTCTAGGAGCCCATCAAGAGGGTGATCAACTGGCGATTACCTGCATTCAGGAGGTGCGCCCCCCCACTTGGATGGATCAACAATTCCCCAGAGTGTACGGCTATCTGTTTGACGGTGCGTCATTTGAGCCAACCGATTGGGGTATCGACGACTCTGAAACAAAAAGCTATATCGACCCACAATGGTACGATGGCAAAATGTGGTATATCTCCCCTACAGGATATACGGGAGACCCTGCAAATGCCCCAAATACGCCAATACGTTCAGAAGGTTCCACCGTCTACTCAGCACCACGAATCTCCGATCCATCTCCTGTATTGTATGAGGACAAAACGCACCTCTTTGCCACACAAAATGGCTCCCTTGTTCATTTGAAAGGCACTCCCTTACAACCAACTCTTGACCCTGAAGAGGTCAAGCATTTTAACGGCACTACTGTGCCCTATGCTTTTGTAGACAATAATCAACTCTTCTTAGTGGCTCAGAGACAGTTCAATGGGCGACGCACACCAATGATATCAAGATATACATCCGCAAAGAAATGGACTGGATGGAAGCCCATTGTCAATCTACCTCCATCCATACAAGCCTGTACCTCACCGATTGTTGCCAAAAGTCCCGCTGGAGGATGGGTGATGATGTGCATTGAGGAAAAGCGGAGATGAAGCTTCTATTGAAGAGTATTCCCGAGCTGCTTTACCCATTCCACAAACGGTACACCGAACAACTCCCCTGGATTTGGCGATTGATTCATGAATTTATGGTCATCGGAACGTTGTACTATTGGATTCAATCAATCTGCGTCCATCAACGCTATCCTGGTGGTGATGGTCCACATATCTTAGGGACCTCAGGTCGTCTGGCACAGTTGCTCAAAGACGGCGAGTTTGAATGGTTCGTCTATTGCTTTTCCAGCCTGCTTGGTCCACACCCTCCTTTTGCCTATCTCCCTTTTGTGGCTTCTGCATTTGTATCTCCTGAGATTCCATACAATCATCTGATGGGTGGCGCGATCGTCTTGTGGCTCATTGCAGATGCGATGTATCGATTGCGTGCAGGCGTATTTGGTTTTGCTTTCATTTGGGTGTGGACACCCATTTGGTTACAATCTGAAAATGCAGGAATTGACTTGGTTGCGGCCGCAACGGTACTCCAAAGCATCAGTCATCTTGTACGCTCAAACTCTCTTGAAGATCGCTACCACACATTTGGTTGGGGAGCTTGGATTGGAGCTGCATTCATGACGAAATATACAGCCCCAATGTTTCTTTGGGCTCCTTGTTTGGTGGCTGGAATTTGGGCAATCAAACACAAACGGATGAAGCGTATCCTACAGGGAGTCGGAGCCTTCTGCGTTGTTGCACTACCGTGGTGGAGCACTCACTGGAAACAAGTTCAAGGATATGTTCTCGCAAGTGGCAACGCTCAATCTGGGTTGCTCACCAATAAAACCATTATCGAAGATCCTTGGACCGTAGAAAATATGCTCTGGTATCCAACGGCTATGATGGATACAGTCGGACCGTGGCTACCCATCACCATCGTACTTGGCGTATTGCTTTGTTCAATACGACTGGTCAACATACGCTCCTGGGCGGGCCCTGTACTCATCAGTTCTATATTGGGTGGTTGGCTGATGCTCAATGCCCAAAAGCAACGTCAAGATCGATATATACTCCCTGCTTATCCAATCATGAGCGCTGGTCTAGTGATGGCACCCAGTCTGATTACTGTAGCAGCCCTTCCTTTCATTTGGCAGGTTACGAAAGAAAACATCTCTCTGTTCAACAGCAATACTCCCGCTCCGGCTCAACGAGACTACTCACATGATGTTGCGACTCCAGCTCGAACCTATCCCACCCCTCACGAAGCATACTGGCCAATCTCTCATGACTTAGCCCCTTGGAACATCGATTCTGCACTGGAAAAGATTGCTCGTATCCAAGGACCAGACGGCACTGTTGGGTTCTTACTCGACGAACAAGGGGGTGCACCTGGCTACGGTATTGTCCTCTCTAAGGCTGTACAAATGGGTTTCAATTGGCACATCGCTACAATTATGATCGCGAGACGAGGTGGACCGGGCCCAAAGGATCCCAATCGGCCCTTAGCCTCAGTATTCGTAGGCCCGTTTTTATTTGGAGAATGGCCGTCTAGAGAGTTTGAGGTCATGCTATCGATGGTGAAACACGATGACCCACAAAGAGAAAAATGGATACAGTCTACCAATATGGTGGTGGTCGATGAATGGACTTTGCCTATGGATCGTGTCGGAAGAATTTACATTCATCCCGATTTGGTAGAGGAGTACAAACGGGGCATCTCAGAATGATTGAAGTTCCGCTTGACAAGTTGATACCATGTACAACTTTGAAACCCTACTGGCTTTGTTGTATGCAATAAAACAATAGATTAAGAATACCTGTATTCAACCTTCGTACATCAGGGATGTCCATATGCTTATTGCTTTTCTTTGGTCTTGTACCTCGCAAGACCCTTCCCAAACCCCAGAAGGGTTCATCAGTCTACACCCTTCAATCACCGAAAGTTTTT
>CALDQI010000037.1:0-7987 GCA_937911635.1 uncultured Pseudomonadota bacterium
ATGGTTCTAGTGGTTCTGGTGAATCTTGGAGCCTTGCGCCCTCAGACATCGATGATGAACACTATGGATCACAATATTTTAACGTTGATGAACTAATTCAAGTGATCCAACACGCAGAATCATTCGGCTATGGAGTGAAGTTTCATGTGAATGGCGATGCTGCGGTACGCGCCTGTCTTGATGCGCTAGAAACAGTACAGACACTGCTAGGCAACCTCAATCAGCAATACCTGTTTGAACACACTGTGCTCATTGATCCCGCAGACTATGACCGAATCTACAACTTAGGTGTGACTGTGTCGATCCAACCAGCGCATGCGCTGGTTGGAATCTACGGAGACCAGGCGGACCATTGGCGAGAAGGACGGATTGACCGAGCGTGGGATTTCCCAGCCTTAGAAAATGCAGATTTACCGATTGTTCTAGGGACAGACTGGCCTGTTTGGCCAACAATTGACGGGTTAACCAACTGGTCAACGGCCACTGTCGGGCTGAGAACGCGGAACCTTACCAAGGAAACTGTATTCAATGGATATGGAACTCTCGGACGAGCCACTTCAGGATTGGACCATGTTGGACTCTCCTATGGACAAGAGGCAGACTTCATCGTGCTATCCTCAAACCCATTGGAGGAGGAGTCCCCGATTCTACTGGAAACCTGGGTGTATGGAGAACGCGTCCATTAACTCGAGTCACTCTATGACTCGCATGGTAATTCCAGTCTCCGGAGTGTACACAAGCGAACCATTCTGTTGATGTACCCTCCACAAGTCTCGGTTCAATGTCCCATACAGCCGTGTCCACTCAACACCAGCTTCCTGACGCTCTGCACTGACCTGACCGCTCCATCGATTGGTCAACCATGATTTGTATATGGCTCGAATCCGAGTCAATTCAGATTCATCCCACCCTAAATTTGAGACCCATTTCGGCTCAATTATCTCATTTGGCAACAGCGTTCTAGACAGGCGAACTTGAATCTGTACTGCTGGTGCGGCATTGTGAACCTCTAAACCATCCAATGAAAAACGATAGGGATGCGCCCTCAGCACATCCAAGAAAATGGGAATGTTGTACAATTCTGTAGCCACAATCATTCTGATGGATTGTGATTGTAACGGTGCAATATCAGTGACCTCTGAGGTCAACTCTTCAACTGAACAATCAAGGGACAGGCACACTCTATTCAGTATTTGAAGAAAAGATGCTGTATCAAATGCCTGTTGCTGATTGACGAGGATGTGCTGTTGCTCAACCAAGTTCTGCAACTGTTCATCGTCAATATTGGAAAACTGATAGCGCAATACCTGCTTTGTACAGATACCAAACAGCAAGACAAACCCTACCAAAGTAACGAGGCTTTGGATGAATACAAGTCGAAAAATGGAAATCGATGGCGATTTCTCTGTAACTGGATTGGTGGATCTTCCCATGATGACTCCCACCCTGTCATAACGCATTCACAAAGGGATCGAACAGACTCTTTTCAATCCAGTGACAATGAGATAAAGTATGTGTATGCCTGTCCTTGCCTACGAAGCCAGTACCCAACAAATCCACACGCCTGTCTTTGACGGTCCTCTCGAGTTGCTGCTGTACTTGGTTCGGCGTAAAGGTGTGGACATCCGATTTGTGAAGATTGCCCCGATAACCGATGCATTTTTGAGCCATCTCAAACAGCTACAAGAGATGCAACTCGATATCGCTGGAGAATTCCTATTGCTGGCATCGACCCTATGCTATTTAAAAAGCTGTGAGTTGCTCCCAGGCATGGAATTAGAAGAAGAAGAGTCAGAAGAGGACCCCCTCGCCATTCGCAATCGACTCGCAGAACAGCTCAGAGAGTACGAACGGTTTCGAAATCTGTCTACCCTACTCGAACAGTGTCCAACGTTGGGACAAAATGTCTTTACCAGACCAGAGACACACACTCCTGAACGTAGGGACTCCCCTGTGAATATTGATATCGATGCCTATGAACTCCTTGAAATCTATCAGAACATTCTATTCCGTAAACCAGTTGTTGAGCCGGCTCATGAGATCACGAAAGAACCCTTCTCTCTAAGACGAATGGGAGAGTGGATTCTGAATCAGTTGGAACATGGAGAGCACAGTCTCCGTCATTGCTTGAGCAAATTTCAGGATAAAAAGGAAAAGATCATCTGCTTTTTGACTGTTCTGGAGATGGCCAAACACCACATGGTCCAAATTGCCCAGTTTGAACATTTGTCCGAAATCCACATTTATGGTCAGTACACCAATCGTCCAAGTTTGGAATTGATTTTCACAGAAGATGGAGCGGAATGAACATGTCGGACAAAGAAATACCCATCGTTCGCTTGCAAGACTTTTTGTCAGGTCCCCAGCACACGCACACCCCAAAACAGGTCGGAAAGCAATGGCATGCCGTTCTAGAGGCTGTGTTATTTGCGGCCTCATCTCCACTCACACTAGAGGACCTGCGAAATATCATCGAAGATCTTCCCAAAGGTACGATTCATCAACTGCTGATCGAAATTCAGAAAAGCTGGCAAGAGTCGAAGAGGGGTATTCAGCTGGTCGAAGTTGCAACGGGATGGCAGTTCCGTACCCATCCCGACACAGCAAATTATGTTCGTAGACTCGATCACATTAAACCCAAAAAGCTCTCTAAGGCAGCCATGGAAGCCCTTGCTGTTGTGGCCTACAGGCAACCCGTCACTCGAAGTGAAGTTGAACAAATACGTGGCGTAGACTCGAGTGCTGTGATATACAAGTTGGTCCAATTGAATCTGGTTCACGTCGTTGGAAAGAAGGAAGAAGAGCCTGGAAAACCTGAACTACTTGGAACCACTGCCGAGTTCCTAAGTCATTTCAATCTACGAGATTTGCTCTCCCTACCCTCTCTTACCGCTCCAATACAAAACGAAGAACCCATCCCTCAGCCAAAAGAGGTACTTGACCCTCTAACCGCTATTCAAGTCCATCTGAACCCCGAAGCCAAGACAAAACCATGAGACTCCAAAAAGCATTGACACAATCTGGTGTCGCATCCCGTCGTGAAGCAGAAGCGATCATCCAAGAAGGTCGAGTCACGGTGAACAATGAGATTGTGTACCATCCAGCACACGAAGTCTCCGAGGGAGATAAAATCGCCATCGATGGGGATCCCCTTCCCAAGGCTGAAAAACTCGTTTACTTCGCGTATCACAAACCAAAAGGGATGATCGTCGATCGAAATGACCCTCAACATCGGCCCAGTATATACAAGCAGCTAAAACAAATCCCGATGCGCGTAGAATCGATAGACAAGTTGGACATGCAAACCACTGGTCTGCTTCTGCTGACCAACGATGGGGACTTGGCACACAAACTAACTTCCAGTTCGAACCGTGCTCCCAGAAAGTTCTTGGTGAAAATCTGGAAACGGCCAGATGCACGTAAGTTACAGGTACTCAAAAAGGGTGTATTCTTAGACGACGGGAAATCTCGACCACTCAAGTTGCGCATTATTGAGGAGACAGACAGCCAAAACATCTGGATGGAAGTTTTGGTCACAGAATCAAGACATCGACTGTTGAAAAGAATATTCGAACAGATTGGTCACCCTGTGAGCAAAATCAGGCGCATCAGCTTTGCCACCATATCGATTGGAAAGCTAGAGCCCGGTGAAGTACGCATGTTAACAGGGGAAGAAATCAGACGCCTCAAAGATGTGGCAAACGGAGTCGACCCACGAAACGCAGGACACAAAACCCGCTATAAAAAGGGATTCGCAAAGCCAAAGCCAAAGAAAAATCAGCGAAAGAAGGCCAAGCGGCGCGACATACATCGACCGAAGACACCGAATGGTAAGGGCAAACGGTACTGAGGTATGACGTCAATCTGGTCATCCCTGCTGCAGAGCAGATACCAAGGTTTACCAGACCGTCCGATAAAAGACTCCATTGGTCAGACACCAATCAAAAATGTCTTCGTGGCTGGAAACATCGCAGGAACACCCAACATAAAAGCCTCCATGAGAGATGGGTACAACGTTGGGTTGCAAGTTGCGAAAAGACTCAAAAACAGCCCCTATCGACTGGATGCCAAGGTTGGTATAATCGGAGGTGGTCCCGCTGGGATAGGCACGGCAATGGCACTGGACAAACACAATATATCGTTTGTCATTTGGGAACAGGGTGAGGTCTTTCAAAGTATTGTTTCCTATACTGAAGGAAAGCAAATCTACAGCCTGCCAAGAGAATGGCAACTGCCAGAAAACCTGTGGTTTGAAGACGCCCCAAAAGAAACACTGCTGAATCGGTGGAACACCGACCTGACTCGAATCAAAAGCCAGGTACAAACGGGACACAAAGTCGTAGATATCCGAAGATACAACGATGTGTTCAACGTGTATTTAGAGCATCAGCAGAAGCCCATCACGAAAAAGGTTGGAATGATTGTCCTTGCAACAGGAACCCATTCCCAGCCCAAACGCCTCAATATTGAAGGGGAAGACCTACCACAAATTAAGCACGCCTTGTTTTCACCAACGGACCATCTCAATAAACGAGTTGTGGTCATCGGAGGTGGAAGTTCTGCGCTTGAGGCTGCCATAGCACTTGTACAGCAAGGTAAACATTGCAAACTGATTCACAGAGGTACGCACTTTGACAAAGCCGCTCCTGAGCTTGTCGCTGAACTTGAACAGCTGAAAACATCCGGCATACTGGAAGTGTACACTGAGTGTGTCGCAACAGGATTTCGTCCATTTGCACAGTCCACAGACAAAGTGACGATTGATATACGCAATACTCAAACCGCACACATCCAACAGATAGTTGGTGACCAGGTGCTAGTTCTCATTGGGGGCACCCCACACAATGCCCTGCTAAACTCAATCGAATTGGACACGGAACAGCAGAGTCAGCGTGGGCTCCTTCGTTGGTTACCATTCGTTGCCATCGTATATCTATTTTACCTAATCAAATCTGGAATACAGGAGTACTGTACATCTTCGCCCTGTCTCACTGAAGTCATTGAGGCCAAACGGCATTTTTTTCCATTGACGCTAGATTCACTGACCAAGTTTCCATCAGTCCTGCAGTTCGACATCGAGTTTCGAACTGTTGATGGAGCATTTTGGGGCACGATGCTGTACAGCGTACTGATCGTTGGGTTTGGAATCAAAGCAATGCGAAAATACCCCTCAAAGACCCAACGGCATCGTTATCTGTCCTTGATGATCTTTCAAGTTGTATTTTTATTTGGTATACCCGAAGTAATTGCGCCTTGGATCATCTCAACAGGGGCTGGTATCGATTTTTTCGGAGGAGAACGTCCTTGGAAACTCTATGGTCTGTTCATTCCATGGCCATTATCCATTTACTCAATGGTTGATGGACCATCGTATATGGATCATCCCAATTCGATATCCATTGCCCTGATGTGGATATTTTTTGGGTCCTTTGTCAGCTTCGTTGCCATCCCCTTATACGTGCGTAAACAAGGACAACGATTCTGCTCCTACCTCTGTGGCTGTGGTGGATTGGCTGAAACTTTGGGAGACGCCTTTCGCGTACTCGCACCCAAAGGGTCGATGGCCAAAAAACTTGAGAGACTGGGAAGAGGCATCTGGATTTTGGCCATACTGGTTACGGGTCTAATTCTCAATGACGTGTGGCAATTGGTCTCGACACCCGCCTTATTTCAAACCAAACTGTTCGCAGAGAAGTGGTATACTCTGATGGTTGACTTTTGGTTGGCCAGCGTGATTGGGGTCGCTCTCTACCCATACTTCGGCAACCGAATGTGGTGTCGCTTCGCCTGCCCATTGCGTGCGTACATGGAAACCATCGCGAAGTACACAACGAGACTCTCTATTGAATCAAACGAAACCTGCATCGGTTGTTATGAATGTACCAGACAATGTCAAATGGGCATCCCTGTACATGAATTTGCACTTCGTCAGCACTCTTTAAACAACCAAAACTCTGCATGCATTCAATGTGGCATTTGCATAGAGGTCTGTCCATTGGATGTATTGGACGTCGGCAAAGCAGGCTCCCCAATTAAACTATCTCTCGCTACTGTACTTTCACCACCAACGAAGCCATGGAAAAACATCTAGACCGCGTCGAATACAACGTTGTCAATTTGACATTCTACCATAAAACAATTATAAGTATTCTTATGACAAGAGATCAAAGTCCGCTCATTGACATTCCAACGTTCATTTCCAGGCCCATTTTAAATATGGTTTCTGAAATGTCAGGTGGGGGTCACAGCTTTTTAAAACAACTCTGTACAGCCATTCAAGATCTCGACCTTTCATCTGATGAGCAGAACCACTTTGCTTCTCTATTGACCCTAATCGACAGTTTGATCTCTGCCAGTCCAGATAATCTTCAAAAGATTTGGCTCGGACAGCTACACAGCTTTGACAACCGTACGTTGTTTCAAGGCGTGGCAGAAATCATATCCGTTGGACGTCTGGTCAAAGATGGATGGAGTATCCAAGAGTGTAATGAGCATGGCATTCGATTGAATCATCCAGTCTCTGGACAAGTTGATTTGTTGGTGTTGTCCCTCATATTGGATCGCGATCTAGAGGAAGAGCGACGTCTGCAACACAGGCTCGTTGATCAACTCAATGCACTTCAAAGTCCCTATCGTCTCGGCTTGACCATCCGAACCCCATTGTCACCTCATATTGATATACCAAAGATAGTGTCCATGACAAAGAAGTGGTTGTCAAAAGCCCACTCTAAAATCGATCAAAAGCAACGGCGTGTCGGATATATGAAGGATGCCCTCTGCCACATAGACTTCCGCGTCATCGGTCCAAAAGAACACCCTAGCGAATCAACCGTATATTTGGTCACACCGCCTGTTCTAGGTCAAAGACTTCAGCGAAACATCTCTCAGATGATGTCTCAATCAATAGAAACGCTCAGACGACACCGTACTCAGGGCAAAGATGTACCAGTCCTACTCTCTATTGTATCAAATCAATCGATGCATATTTCTGAAAGGGCTTGGACAGATCTGTTGTATGGTCTCAGTCACGAACAGTCACAAGGGAACACCGTACTGGACACCCGTCATTTTGGCGGCTGGTTTCAGGACCCGTTTCGAACATTTGTTGGCGGTGTTCTGTGTGCAGAGCACACGCTAAATCCAAGACGTGAAGAAGATTGCTTTAACTACATTGCGTTTGCAAATCCTTGGTGTGAGTTTCCCACCATACAATCCGCACTTCCACTTCCGACATACCGATACTCTCGTATAGAGCCGACAGAATATGCGTCCCCATTTTCAAAAGCAAGTTGGGTTCTGAAGAAGACATAAGTTGCTGCGGGTCAGTGAGAGCGGTTGAGATATCCGCTAAAAAGAGATATACATTGGAATATTGACACCGTGTTGGCTTCTAATTTGTATGATGGCCTAGATGTTCGTGGGCGAACGTCCATCTTCATTTGAATAATATTGGAGTTCCTATGTTACCCCTTCTCTTACTTTCCAGCGCACTCGCAGGCACCTCGGCCACCAGCTCTAAAAAAGATGCTGGCACTGGGCTCGCCGTCGACGGACAACTTCAAACCTCATGGATGGAGGATGCTCCGGGACACGGTTCGGATGAACGCTTTACATTGACACTCCACAAAACATTGGAAATCAAGTCCATATCAATATGGCCGGGCAATCTAAGCAATGGATCCCGCTCATTCAAACAGTACGCGCGTCCCAAACTCATTCGCATCATGGTCAACGGTGAACAAGTCGGAGACCCAGTCAGACTGACAGACAACATGCGGCGGTTTGATATCGAACTCGAAGCCACTACTGGTAGAAAGATTGAAATCGTTGTCGACGAGGTCTTTGAGGGCGTTGTGTATTCCGACATGGCTATCGCAGAGATAGCCGTCAACTTTCCAGACACCGGTCAGGGCAAACGGATGGAACAGTGGATAGCCTCCAAGGACGGTTCTCGTCGTACGGAAAAGTTCATTGAAGAACTGAACGT
>CALDQI010000038.1:0-4523 GCA_937911635.1 uncultured Pseudomonadota bacterium
TTCCATGCTCGGACAATGGCACCAACTCACCTGCATCGGTAACGGCATCTCCGTCGATGTCGATCCATACTTTGAGTGGCTTTAACTCTTCACCCGTGACCACACCACTGTCATCAATATCGAAATAGAAGGCTAGCTTCTCAAATCCATTTTGGAACTTTTTGTCTCCATGTTCATCGAACTCAGACATCATTTCAGTATTGTCGTCGATGATCCCGTTGTTGTTCTTGTCCCAAACTAAGAATCCGTCTCCGGTTCCTTTCATCCATTCGGTCTTCTCATTTTGTTCGTGCGGAGAGAAGTAGTACCGTCCGATACGTCCTCGATGTGAACGACCCCAGTCACGGGCTACCCATTCACCAACCCACTTTTGATCTGCATCAAAGATCTTGGCACTGACACCCTTAGAGGTATCTTCAGTCCAGCGACCTTCACCATGCTTGTTGGTGCTTTCAGATTTACCAGTGTTGTAGACAGCTTTTCCATTTGGTACGGGGTCTACGTGATTGGACATTCGTCCTTCATAATATCCTGGTCGATGTCCTGGAGAATTAAGTTTCCAAGACTGCTTAGAAGGATCGATGTCGAAGGAGGCGGTCGGTCCATCGATCTTTCCATTACCTTCTTGGTTGGCACCGGTAATGTCGAACTTACCGTCTCTGTTGAGATCCAAAATGAGGGGATCAATACGCTTGCCTTTTCCAGTATCTCGGTCCTCATGGTCAAAGAAAACCTCCCAAATCTTCATTTCGGTTTCTTCAACTTGCGTGTAATCAAAGTCGATGTCGAACTGGATGAAGGTACCGTTGCGAACAACGATTTGAGACTTATCCATGCCCCAGTTGCTGATGTCGAGAATGCGCCGGAGTTCGTCTTTTGGATCGATTTGAGCACCCTTCTTGGTGACGTCGATTTGCTTGGTTTCAATTCTATGTAGGAGTTTGTCTATGTAGAAGGTGACCGCATGCTGATGTGCATCCGGCAGTTCGCCTTCCATTTTCTGAGCATCTTTACCTTTGAGACCCACCATCGCTTTGGTTTCCACTTTGATAGTGGCTTTGACATCTTGCCATTCAGTAGGATGGTTTTCGTTGATGACAGCAGTTTGCTTACCTTTCGCAGTGCTTTCAATCAGTATTTCTGGTTCTACAGAAACAGAATCATCTTGAATTAGACCAGCAGTGCGCTTTGGTGTATAGTCACTTGCACTCAGACTGATGTTGTCAGAGGATTGAGAACTTTCAAAGGCTTTCCATTCTTCTTTGGTAGACGTTGTAGAGAGTTTCTCTGCATTTTGCTTGGCAAACTTAGCATTCAATACAGGGACGACGATCTGGGTAATGCCGAGTTTCCACGGTGGAACCAGTTCACCTTCTTCGGTGACGGCGTCGCCATCGTCAATCCAGAACATCAACCCTTGCATTTCGTGAGCTTCGACCACCCAGTTTCCATCTTTGTCAAAGTAGTGAGCTAGTTTCTCTAGACCATTTGCAAAGGCGTGTTCACCTTTGATGTCAAACTCGGACATGAGTTCAGTGGTGTCATCAATGATGCCATTTCCATTGTGGTCCCACACCAATAGCCCATCGCCATCTCCAGATATCCACTGAGTGCGCTCTACATCTTTTCGAGAACCGTAGAAGTACTCTGGTTTAGAGCCTCCAACCCATTCACCAATCCATTCACCGGCTGCAGAATGAATAGTAGCCTTCGCACCCTTAGAAGGATTTTCTTGCCAAGTGTTACCAATCGAGTCCTTCTTACCAGTATCGTACTTCGCTTTACCGCCTTTGGCAGAAGGGGCTCCCAAACCAGGTCGATAGGTATAGGAACGCTTTGACCAAGACTGTTTGTCTGGTCGCATGTCAAACTCAACCATGTCTCCACCGATAGAGGTGAATCCCATCCCATCGTCTTCATATCCACCATCTGAGGTGCGAGTCAGATTGAGTGTCACACCACCGGCTGAAAGTGTTCCACTGTTGCCGTCAAACTTGGCAGAGATATCAAGAGGGTTCCAACGACCATTTTTATCCATCGACTCAATACCAACCTTCCAACGTCCGGACGAGTTTACAGACACAGCAGACTTGTGCTGACCATTGCTGGAGTTGGCATCGGAAACGATGTACCGATGGTTGGTTGGTAGAGCGCCAATTTTGATGTCCCAAAGCCCCACAGGAATACTGGTTGCATTTCTTGCAACAGCCCCGCCTTTCAGATTGACTTTGCCATCTTGATTGAGATCGAAAATCAGAGGGTCACCACCGCTACCACCACTGCTTGGCTCACGGAAAGCTTGATAGGAGGTTTTAGTTGAGGCTGTCAGCCCTTGTTCATCGGTGACTGCGACACTCACAGAGTGGCGACCTGAATTGGCACGATTTCGATAATCTGCGGATCCAGTAGAGCCACTGAGGTCTCTATCAGAACGTTTTTCTGCAACATTGCTCGAACCAAAAGACCATCGTAGATTGTTGTCGTTTCCATCTGGGTCGGTTGCTTTGGCAGATACTCTAAATCCACGCCAGTTTTCTACTCTTCCTGGGATGCTAATGCTGGTGATCTGTGGCGGTATTGGCTTAATCCCATCGATCTCTTGTTTGTGTGTGACGTATGCTCCGAGTGCATCGGTGAGTTTCAGTTCAACGCCATATTTGTCGCCAGCCTTAGCTTTTTTGGATGTGCTGAGGTTTTTCAACTTGAGGGTCTTACCAGTACCGGTTCCCTTTTGCTCTACACCTGTACCTTTCCACGTCCACTCCCATGCTAGATCAAAGTTCTCTGGGTCGGACCCTTTAATTGTAGCGTTGAGGCTCTGACCGGGGGAGGGGGATTTGTTGGAGAAGGAGAGTGAGTCAACCGATGGTGGTTTGTTTTCTTCGCGTTTTGTATCTTGAGCAGATTCCGTCGCAAACCACGCGTCCAAAGCCTGAACATTGGAGAGTTCTCGTTTTTCGCCTTTGAGGTCCACATCCAATTGTTTGAGTTCAATGTTTGCAAAAGTGACATCCTTTTCAGAGAATTGACTGTAGATTCCGTCTAAGATCTTCATCATTTCGAGCTTTTCATCGATTTGGGCACCGGTTGCCTGCACCTTGATGTCACCACTTTCCATTCGCTCTTTGATGCTCTTCACTTGCTTTTGAGCGAAGAACTGGTGGAACTGAAGAAGCTGTGGGAAGAGGTCATACTCTTTATCCAGGTCCAAGATACCGTGCTTGATTTCAGTGTCCATCTCAATGCTGGCTTCAATATCCCTGAGGTCTGGATCTGGGGTGGCAAGCATCAATTTCTCAGATATTTGCCCTTTGGCTCGGGTTGCTCGTTGCAGTTGTTCGGAGACATCAATTCTGAGCAACGTAACGTCCATTCGCAGTGGATCGATTTCCAACTGCTCACGATGGGTGTTCAACTCTTGAAGCATGTCTCGCTCTAGAACCTTCTCATCGATATCAGCGGTGTTGTTTTCAATAGGGATGACTTTGTTAAAGATGTCGTCGGCAATCTTTTTGGCTTTGGCATCGTTGATGTGCTGATGGACTTTGTGAACGTTGATGTCGACTTGTTTCTTATCCCCGGGATGCCAGATGTCGTACTCAGTTTTTGACTCGAGTTGTACCTCTCCGCCAAGAACAAACTCACGACCAGGTGTGTTGTCGAGTACAGGGGGAAGGATCTCATCGGTTGGGTAGTCTTGAACCTCTGGAAGAGCCTCTTGATATTGCCCGCCTGACAGTGTGAGTTGGTCCTTCTTAGCCTGCTTGTATTCGGTCTTGAGGGTTTTATCGTCTGCTGGGATACGAATCTCTGTGATGCCAAACTTGGAGAGAGGCTGGAGTTCACCTTCTTCTGTTTTACCATCGCCATCGTCAATCCAGAACATCAGTCCCTTCATCTCTGTGGCTTCGACAACCCCATTGCCATTTTTGTCGAAGTAGTGACCCAACTTCACCAAACCGTTTGCAAAGACTTTATTACCCTGAACGTCGTACTCAGACATGAGTTCAGTACCATCATCGATGATACCGTTACCATTGTGGTCCCAAACGAGGATGCCGTCTCCGCCACCGGCAAACCACTGAGTGCGCTCTTTGTCTTCACGACGTCCGAAGAAGTACTCTGGTTGTGGCCCACCGATCCACTCACCGATCCAAGTTTTGTTGCCATCGTAGATCTTGGCTTTGTTACCCTTAGAGGTATTCTCTTGCCACGTTTTGCCAATGGAATCTTTCTTCCCTGTATCGTAAACGGCCTGTCCACCTTTGGCAGATGGTGCACCGAGACCAGGGCGATAGGTGTACGAACGATCAGACCACGACGCTTTGTTCGGTGTGAGGTCGAACTCAATCATTTCACCACCGACCGAGGTGAAGCCCATCCCATCGTCTTCGTATCCACCATCAGAGGTGCGAGTCAGATTGAGCGTCATGCCACCGGCGACTAGCGTTCCCGTGTCTTCATTAAAGTTGGCTGAGATGTCTAGAGGATTCCAGCGTCCATTGTTGTCCATCGACTCAATA
>CALDQI010000039.1:0-9611 GCA_937911635.1 uncultured Pseudomonadota bacterium
TGAGTCACAAATGGACGAGCCGCCGCACCACCTGGAATCACCTGCATCATCGGAGTTTCAACTTCCATAAACTGACGGTCTTCAAAGAATCTACGAATGTGTGAAACCACCTGAGAACGACGTCTAAAGATCTCCCTCGAAGATTCATTCACAAACAAATCTACATAGCGCTGACGGGAACGCAACTCGATGTCTGAAAATCCCTTGTGCTTATCTGGCATGGACTCAATACATTTGGATGCCAATTGGAATGAGGTCGCCTTTAGGGTAGCCTCTCCCATCTTGGTACGCATCACACCACCTTCTATACGAACCCAGTCACCCAACGATGTCGCCTTCCAAGCTGCGAAATTCTCTTCGCCCACATCATTTTTTCGAACGTAAATTTGAATAGAACCAGACCGATCTTGAACGGTTGCAAATCCAGCTTTCCCCTTGCCACGCTTCAACATCATCCGACCGGCTATCGAAAAGGCACCCTCTTCGCTTTCGAGATCTTCTTTACTGCGGTCTCCGATGGTTTCTAAAACCTGAGATATGATATTGGATACAGAGATGTTGTGTGGATATGGCTCGATACCTTCGGCTCTCAATTCTGCCAATCGAGCTTCTTTATCTGAATCAAATTGATACATGAGGCTTCCATTTGTTGACGGGTATAAAATCTAAGGGGCAATCGGTAAATCTGCACCAATATATCGATGCAGATTCCACGTTAAAGTCCAACTCTTTTATCGCAAACTCGACTTTTATGCCAGTTAAAACCCTTAGAGATGTGTCTCCATGTTTGCGACGCCTTTCACAGGGCCATAAAGTCTGACACACCAAGTAGAATCGATTTCCACCTTCAACACGCCTCCAGGCATTTTCATTTCCACTTTTGCATCTACCTTACCAAGCTTATGCGACACACAGGCCACCGCACAGGAAGATGTACCACTGGCCGAAGTCTCTCCTGCTCCTCGCTCCCAAATACGTATCTCTATGGTTTCTCTATCGATAACATTCGCAAACTGAACATTGATCCGATTTGGAAACAATGGGTGTCGTTCAAGATATGCGCCCCATTCACGCCATGGGAGCTCTCCAAAGGTATGCGCATCCTCCAGAAATACAACACAATGCGGATTGCCAATCCCCATCGTGTACGCAACCAGATGGGTACCATTCGGCATGTCGATCGATCGTCCCCACACCTTCTCTATAGTTGGAATCTCCAAGGGTTCAAAGGTCGCACCCCCCATTTCGACGTCAACCATGCCCGTTTCTCTATCCACCATACAAGACACCACATCTGTTCCTGTATCAATGGTAAACGCACTGGTGCCTTTCACTTTATTCTGCTCTACGGCCCACCACCACGCAAATATTCGTATTCCATTCCCGCTCTTCTCAGCCTTTGACCCATCTGGATTCCAAATCTGTAGCCCTATATCAGCACGTGAGGATCGTTTTGGTTCCAGTACACCGTCAGATCCAAGTCCGCGATGTCGATCGCAAATCTGTACTACCCTTTCCGGAGTCATTTCGTTAGACTGTGACAGTAAACCATCACTCCAAACCAAATAGTCGTTCCCCAATCCATGAGCTTTCCAAAATCGCTCCATCCAATTTCTCCATTTCGAGCTGCATCATGATATTGATAGATCCACACAACCCAAATGCTGTCAAGATACATGCTCAGTTATCCCATCTTACGGATTTATCCAAGTTCCCTCTACATGTCGTTTTTGGAGGGGATGGCTGGATGCTTCAATGCATTCGAGAATATGGGCATGACGTCCCATTCTTTGGTGTAAATGCTGGCACACTAGGGTTTCTCTTGAACAGCAATGCGAATTTACAGCGTGTCGCAGACTGTATGGAACAACAAAATTGGCTGGTCCACAATTTCCCACTCTTAGAATTGAGTGGGACATCGTTCCATGGAAACACAATCCACGGATATGCCGTCAATGATATCTACGTGGCCCGAACAGCCGGGGTCGCAGCAAATCTGCGTATAGACATCGATGGACAGAACATCGTAGAGCGGTTGATCTGTGATGGACTCATCGCCGCTACATCTCTAGGATCCACCGCGTACTCTGCGTCAGCTGGCGGAGCTCCTGCTCACCCATTGCTGCCGGGAACCCACATCACCCCCATTTGCCCACACACTCCAAGACTACGCTCCTTTATCATTCCAAGTTCCGCAGTTGTAGACGTCACCGTTCTGCATCCAAAACGCCGTCAGTGTCAGGTAGTGGGAGATGGGTTCTCCTATGGTGAAGTGGCAAAACTCAAAGTCACCCATTCCCAAGAGACTGTTCAGATTGCCTTCTTAGAAGACAACAATTTTACAGAACGGATGGTTCGAAAAATCTTACGGGCTTAATCTCTCGGTTGCAAGAGCTCTTGAAGTCGTTTCTGACTGCGTTGCTTTGAAGAGGTAGCTCGACCATCGAGTGAGTTCCAATCCGACGTTGACATCCCCGTAGATAAGGCAAACGCCATCGTATGAAAGTGCTCTGTTATGGCAGTTACATAGTCTCCATCACTGATGTCTTCCTCCCGTACTGGAAAAGATGCACAAGATAGTTGTTGTCCCATCGTACCCAAAAGACACACCTGATTGGATTGAACATTGATCGTGAATCCATCATTGCGCTCCTTAAAACGTGGTGATCGACTTAGAGCATCCGAAACTTGTTGATCGAGTCCACTGCCCAATGCAAACTTCACAGGCAATGCGATCTGCAATCGCCTAAATACACTCGGATCGATCTCCATGACCTTCTCGAATCGTTCGACTTGAGCAGTGGTATCACCTTGTTCCTCAAAAGCCTTCCCTTCTAGAGCCATTAGCCGAGCCTTCATCATTCGCTCTTCCACAGGTAATTGCTCTTTGGCCAACGGTGCCAACGTCAAGACTTCAGACCAATCACCCCGTTCATATGCAATCTCGGTTTCCATGGCTTTATAATACCCTTCTACACCATCAAAGGAGTCTACCTCACGAGCTTCTTCCACTGCAGCCTCAACAACACCCGACCCTAAGATAGAGACGAGTTCTGGTACCAACCAAGAGGGAACTCCCGTGAGTCCTTTGTCTAAATATGGTCTGACAGTCGAAATCAGATAGTCCTTTTCCTGCAAGATGGTTCGAACCGTCATGGCATCCACTTCATATTCTGGTTCACCAAACCAGGATGCCCACCAATGGCGAAACCGTTCCCACCAACCTTTTGAAGCCGCCTTTTCATGTCGTCGTTCAGATAACATCTGTCTTGCAATAGTTCTCAGCAACGTGTGTGAGCCTTGTGATTGAGCGGCTGTAGTGGAAATTACGCCTCTTCTATCTGGATAATTCAAGGCTTTATCAATCTTTTCAAAAGCAGTTTGCTCCTGACCACTCACCAATAGAACGAGTGCGAACGCACCATCGACATCTGCCCTTTTTTGAAGACGCATCGCCGGATCTTCAGAAGCCAAAGAATCCAACGACCCACTAACGGCTTCGATTGCGGCATCTGCGCGGCCTTGATTCAAATACAGATTAATCAAGTTGATCCACGCCGAAACCGTAGTCCCATCTCCAGATCGTGTGGCCAGACGTGCGTATTCCTCGACTTTATCAAAGGCAAATACAGCCATGGCTGAATTGGATGCATTGCTGGCATCAACCGCAATCCCTGCGCCTGTTTCTTGTGCATGATACAACGCTGATGAGCACGCATCCATCGATTCTTGACGTAAACCTTCCTCTCCAGCTGTTGCACAGAGAACATTCCACCCCAATGAGGCTTGCCAATTACTTTCGGACGCAATCCCTTGCTCACCCCAATATCGTGCCTCTGAAAATCGTCCCAACTTCATAAGGGGCCATCCCCGTTCTGCCAAGAGTGGATTGTACGAGGTACCAAATCTATCTTGATAACCCCTCTGCTTTTCGTTGTAGGCGTCGATCAAACTGAGTTCTTCCTCAAACTCTCCCATGTCACCCGTGACAATACGCAAAGACCACCACCCTTCAGACTCGAGTCGCCATGGCGGATCTTCAGTGTAGTCGTAGAGAGACTCATAGATGTCTAGAGATTTCCGTAGGTGAAAAGACGCTCGAGCATAATCCCCTTCACCAAGCCAAAAGGCTCGGCCCAGTACATGATGCCCAACGTAGGACTGAGGCTGCTCTCTTAGCAATTCTTGAGCCAAACGACGAGCCGTGACCCATTCCCCTTGACCATCAGCCTGCAACACCTGATCAGCGAGCATCCCTTCGTTTGGATTCCACTCACTGGCACTGGCAATGCCAAACATATAGACCAAAATGCTCATCGATAAACCTTCCGCGCGCAGGTTTCCATCGGTTCTTTTAGACACTCTGCTACCACTTCCATAGCAGAATCAGCGGCTGCCCCCATCATCAGACGATGGGCAAAAATATGTGGAGCGAGAGACTCAACATCTGTTGGTGCTACATATTGACGTCCCTGAACCAAAGCCCACGCTTGCAAAGCCGGCATCGCAAGAACCAAAGATCGGGTGGAGACGCCTTGCAATGCAAGTGGATGACGACGAGTTTGATCGGCAAACTCAACCAAACACCTTTTGATGCTGTTGTCTAATTTAACGGTCTCTGCTATCCAAATTCGCAATGCCAACAACTCTTGCACGCTCACCTTCGGAACGTCTATGGACGTTCCTCGTTTAATATCAGCAAAATTCACGAGCAAATCCAACTCATCTTTAGTAGAAATGTGCGTCATTCGAATTTTAAAGAGAAAGCGATCAAGTTGCGCAGTGGGCAGTGGAAAGGTACCAGCCAAATCCAATGGGTTTTGGGTAGCGATCACAAAAAACAATTCGCTAAGAGAATGCGTTGTATTGTCGATGGTACACTGTTTTTCACCCATGGCTTCCAATAAAGCAGACTGGACCTTTGGAGAGGTCCTGTTGATTTCATCAGCGAGCAAAATATGGGTAAATACTGGTCCCGGTCGAAACTCAAAACTTCGAGCATCTGGATCGAATATGGTGGTCCCAGTGACATCAGAGGGCAATAAATCTGGTGTAAATTGAACGCGGCGCATTGACTCATGTCGGGTTTCTTCTGACAGAATAGACTCTCCAAGTGCTTTGGCCAAAGTCGTTTTCCCTGAACCGGGGTAATCTTCAAGCAATACGTGCCCATCTGAGAGCAACGCTACAATTAGCAGGTCAATGACTTCATTTCGCCCTACGATCGACGCCCTAAGTCGTTTCTGCAATCGACCAATGATCTCTGCCGCTGTTTGTACGTTCATTTTAACACTCCTTGAGTCTGTAAATTCAGTGCCTTCATTTGGAGGCCCATGGGCTAAATGGGTTTAACCATCCAATCCATCTCCATCCTGTGGTATTCTCAACAATCTCGCTTGCCAAACGGTTTCGATACTGTAGCAATTCAGAACCATCCGTCTGTTCCTGTCCAAATACGTGCCCCACTTGTGCCCACACAATCAGCGTAAAGCTTGGGCATTCAGTATGAATACGAGCCGCAAACTGCTCTGGGCTCTCCCCTTTTCTACGAGTCCAACCCTGCTCTGACAGCGCATCCAGTGCGGAAACGTACACCCAATATGGGGTCGACTGGCGCAGGTACGTCAATCGGCGACGCACTTTATGAACGGCCAACCAAAGGACTATAGACATCAGCATAAAGGTAAAACCGTTCAGCAACACTCCCCGATATTGATTCCATAAAGCGCGCCAATTGATGGCACGTCGAAACTGCGAGTCAGGTTCTGCTCGGGCCAATTCTTCAAGAGCATCGAGGATCTCCATATCGGGACCATCACCCATTTCGTCTAGAACCGTTTGAGGTGCGATATCCAAAATGACCCAGCCCAGTTCTTCAACGTACAATTCCGGCCAAGAGTGCGCATCATTTGCCAGAACCAAAATCGCCGACCCTTTCTGTTGCTCTGCCGGAGTCGCATACCCCACACCCACACGTGCAGGAATCCCAAGGGCTCTCCATAAAAACACCGCGGCATGAGACGTGTGCACGCAATACCCGGTAAGCTGTGCGTGCGGACCAAAGAGAAATTCTCCTGTGGGATCAGAGGCCTTTTCATGACGCTCGGACATCGTATACTTGGTTTGCTCATCCAAATACAACTTGATGGCAAATGCTTGAGCCACCAGATTGTCTCTATACTCTTCCGGAAGTTTGACGACAATAGACTCTGCCAATTCTAAATAACGACGATCTTTTGGACGACCTGTCAAATGCGCCCAGTACTCATTGGACCATTCAGGATTGCCAATGTGCATGTCTAGAAATTGCTCATACCCGATGTTCAAAGCGGAAGATTTCGACCGATATGTTCGATTGAATCGTCCAGGTCTAGGATTGACTGTTGGTGTATAGTAGACCCCTGTCTCTAAGATAAATGGCGACGTATGCTGCGTGAGCAACGCCACATCCGCCAATACCGTTTTACGATAGGCATCTCGCGATGGTGGTGGCATAAAGGTGATCTCAGACTCGGGAAACCCTCGCGGCGCATTGTACGGAATCTCTGGATCTGTAGGTGCCACAAGGCGCAATCCATTGTATTGACTCTGGATCTCTTGTCTGAAATAAAAGGTTTCATTGGCTGGTGTGTAATCATCCCCCAACAACACCACGGCAACAGGCTGAGGCTGACCTTGTGATCCGGATTGCTTTTCTTCCTGTCCACTGTTGACCGTTTGTTCATTTTCGTCTGGCTGCCCAGAACCACCTGAGCCTGACGACTGTTCACCATCCTGTTGACCACCGTTCAATATATCTTCAAGCTGCTGTGGTGGCGGAGGGGTCTCCATCTCCAAAGGATCTACAAAAATGAGCGTCAGAAGCGCCAATATGGGAAACACAACAACCGACGCATGCCGACGATTGGACTGTTCAAAAACGGTTAAGACACTGAGCAACGTTGCCAGAGAAGCACCGATGATCCCCAGAGCCATAGATGGTTCTAGTCCGATTGACCAAGCCAAATCACTGAGCCACAAGGGGCGCATGATGATTTTGTATTGATGCGGAAAAAACACGACGGCTGTACCAAGGGCAATGAGTGCCAGCTCGATAAAGAACCACGCAGCTTGACGTTTGGCAAGGACACGCAGCAACAAGACAAACCCACCAAAACCAATCCCCGACCATAAGACTGTATCCAACCACAGTGCTCCCACTGCACCAAAAACGGATGGCACTATCGACCACTCTATCAAGAGATACTCGAGTGTAAACAACACCATCGTCAACAGAACAGCCATCGCGCCCAGAATCCGAAACCTCAGATCGATCCAAACCTTCCACTCTGCTGCTATAATGGCTAGCCATGAAGACACTACGGCAACAAATAAACCCGTCTGATTAAACACTGTCCAAAAAACAGACAGCACGACAGGTACCATCGTCATCATCCGAATGAAGGTGGTAAAATGTTTCACGCAGCACCCTTGTCAGGAAACTGTCGCATAAACTCTACAGAGTCGAGTACGAGCCCCGTTGGAAAGACAATAGACACAGACACCCCTCTCGATCCAAGTTGTTGCACGACTTCGCGAACGGACTCCCGATCCAACCGATCCAAGTCGGTTTGCCTAGGATTGAACAGAATCGTCTCCAATGAACTTCGTTTCTGAGGGGCTTTTCCCACCATACAGACTTGGATCGGCAAACGAGAAGCCAACGTCTGAACCTCTTGGACCCAAGTTCCAGATTGAGCTGGGGCAAAAATGAGCAACGACGAGGCATCTCGCTGTTGAGAAACAAATTCCTCCAGGCCTTGACCATCTTGAACATTGCTGTTGCCACTGGTGACGATCACCTCAAGTGCTGTCGCGACTTCTGTACAGGAGCCTTGATAACCATCCGCCCCAAACGCCCAATTGTCTCCCAATCTATTGTCGTGCAGGATAGATGTCCCGAGTGCTGCGGCGGAACTGTCAGAGGGATGCACTATCAGATAGGCCAGCAACCGTTGCACAGGCTCAAAGGCCTTTTCTGGGGTTCGAACGACCAACTGCCCCGTCCTCGCATACACTTTCCACAGAATGTAGCGTACGGGGTCTCCTTGTGCATAATTCCGAATATCGATTCGATCTCCGGTGGACAACCCGTATGGATGGGCTTGGTCGCCGCCACCTTGCAATCCTTGTAAAATAGTTGGAAGAGTGGGGGGAATAGACTCAGGCAGCACTTTTAATGTACACGGTTGTTTTGAAGCAAAACGGATTGTACAAATCCCAAAAGCATCTCCAACTTGAACTTTACGTCGAACATCCAACCAAACACCACGTCTGGTTGGTTTTAGAATCTCTTGAGTACCATCCAGTTCGACTTCCATTGATGGAGTTTCCCAATACCAAGACACCTGCATCAATGGCATCCACCAAGGAACCGTAATGGGGGCCTCCAATCGATGGGTTTCCCCTACACGCAGCAATAGAGTATCTGGTTCGATCTGTCGATATCGTCTCCACAACAGAACCCCGAACCCCAAAGTGAACACCATACTCACCAAAGACATCAATAGTCCTACAGCGCCGATAACAATCAAGATGAAATCGCTTCGATGAACACCAAAATACCAGACTGCCAGCCCCGATGAGGCACAAAAAAGTGCCCCTCCGGAGGTAAAGGGTAACCACTCTAAAAATGGTTGCATGCGCGTATAAACAGCATCAACATATTTATAGATTCTGAGGGGTAGAGGCATGCGAGATATCCATTGCAGTCGATCGATATACTATAACGTATTGTAAGTACAAATCAGACAGATTCAAGTCTCCTCTGGTCAAGTTGTCTTTCGATCGATTGTATAATTTCGTTAAACAATGCGCTTCGAAATGTATACACTGGAAAATGGATCTCATTCCGCCCTACTTTCTATCCGAAATCTCTCCCACTGTTCGTTGATAGAAGGTACCCCCCAGAACAGGAGCTCTCATGAAATACAACAAAATGCGCAAATACAATCGAAACCAGAAACAAAATCGTCGACACACAGCACAAACTGTTCGCGATGCCTTAGAAGGACTTAAGGTTCCCGACTATATTGATCGGGATTGGTGTGACCAGATACACTTTAAAAGTGTGTACCCAGAAGAAGAAAGAACCTATGGAATCACCAATCATGCTCAAGTACGCATGTCGCAACGAGGCATTTCAAAAGATGCCATGGCTGTCGTTCTGAAATATGGCCGTCGTGCACACGCCCAAAATGTCATCGTCTACTTCTTTGGAAAAAAAGAGATGAAAAGACACCTAAAACCAGGGCAACATGCAAGTAAATGGGCTGCGTTCAGAGATATCCATATATTGGTATCCCCTGCAGACGATACCATCATCACGACATACAAAAATCAGCAAATCACCATCAAGGCAGATTTCTAATACGGCCTAAACACTTCTGGTGAGGCGAAGACCAACCATTCCTTGATACTCAGATGGATAGCAGAATCTCGCTGAGCACATCGCCCATTTGGCTTCATGTTTCCAGGAACCACCTCGGCACACCTTCAAGGACTCCTTCTCAGATGCCCCCTCTGTCTGCTTTGCCTCTGAACCATAGGGTTTGTGATCATCCCAGCACCAC
>CALDQI010000040.1:0-4257 GCA_937911635.1 uncultured Pseudomonadota bacterium
CCTCACGATTCTGACCGAAGACCTCAGCTCTCAGATTCCATCGGTCGAAGTACTCGATAAGTGGGCAACCGATTTTTCGGTCACAGCACCGGTTCTTTCAGACTCGGAAGGATACCGAACCCAGCTGGTACCAACTGGCGCATATCCAAGATTGATTCTCCTAGACCGAACAATGGAAGTCACCATCGACAATGTGACCCCCGCAAACGATGAAAACATCCGTGCCAAAATCGAAGAAGCGCTGTAATGCTCTGGCTCGCATTATTATCCTGCGGGGAAAAAACGCTATCCTTTGATACAGAGGGGAACTCAGAAGATCTCAGTATCGAGGCTAGACTACTGCTTGTGAGTCTCAATGACAGACCGCAGATCGAGATTGAAGTCCGATCGGACTTTGACAACCTCACCACCTTCACCGAAGAAGACGGCGTCACCAATCTATTCACTGAACCAGATGCCCCTTTTGTCTTCACAGCTACAGAAAATGACAGTCTGCAACATCGATATGTGGGCCATGCGCCCAGCGAGCTCTTTGAACTGGAAGCCCTCTTTCTAGATCGGGGATCTTGGTTGAGCCTGCTTGGAGGGGTGGGTTTAGAAGAACAGATAGGACATGGGCATATCTGGGTATCGATCGTAGACGGCGAATTCAACCCCATTCCAGGAGCAACGGCATCACTGAGCGCACCGTCAGATCCACCGTTTGTACTCCTTGAAACCAATGTGCCATGGGCGCAGGACAGCATTGACGAGACCGGAAAAGAGACACTTTTCTTTCCCAACATATCTCCACAAGAAGTCTCCGTCAGCGTCTCCACCCCCACTGACCGAACCTGTGAGGTACTGGTCGATCACCCAACAGAGGGAACCGCTTCAACAACCGTATACGCCAATACCGCGAGCATTCTATGGTTTGTATGCTCAGAATGACACCGAGCCCATCAATTTGCGATACACTATTACCATGAGGGCAACACCATGATTCAGTACCAGCCGACTTTTCACTGTCAGGCTTGTGGACGACGGGCTATTCGAGATGGTCTCAAAGCGTGGTTTTTCCAACCTCCAATGCCCACAAATGGACGCGGAGACTCTCCTGGGAAACGCTACTTTGTCTGCTCTACTTGTAAATCCGTTCGAAAAGGTCGTCAACGATGATCTCCCGTCGCAATTTCTTGATTGGGGGCGCCGGTGTCGGAATGATCACTGCTGCAGTAGGCATTGGTCACCTTGGACCATATCCAGACACCCCAATTCCACTGACCAATTTGTCTCCAAGAGAATCGCATATCTTTCAAGTTATTGGTCGATGGATGGCTCCTCCAACAGATGGTTTACCCGGACATGGTGGTGACACCATTACCCTGAAACACATCGATGCCATGTTCAGTGAAGTCCCCCCCGGCATGCGAACTTTGCTCAGTGGATTGCCCCTCGCCTTTGAACATGGACCATTGCTACTCAAGTGGGGTTCACGTCGCATGACGGAGCTGTCTGAAGCAGAACTCGATGAATACCTAACTGAATGGAGCCAAAGTACCCTTACACCGATGTGTCAGCTGATGGCGGCGCTCAAAACCCTGTACGGATTTGCCTACTTCGAACGCAGTGATGTCCTCGAAGCCATTGGCATACCAGGTATCTGTACGGCTATGGCAACCATCGAGTAACCCAAAAGGAGCGGAGATACAGTATGGACGAAGCGCGCTTTTGGAGTCAACCCTCGGAATCTTTTGAACGAACCTGTGACGTACTCATCATCGGTTCAGGTCCCGGTGGTTCGATGGCGGCGATGACCCTTGCCGAAGCTGGATACCACGTCATCTTGATTGAAAAGGGCCGGGCAATGACTCGAGAGTTGATGCCGAAGACCATTCGTACTGCGGTTCGAGATTGGTATGCAGAAGCGGGATTTCGAACGACCAAAGGAAACACCCCCATTCCCGTTGCTGGCGGTGAAGGTATGGGTGGTGGAACACTCGTGAACTCAGCGTTGTGTTTCCAAACGCCCAAAACCTCACTCGACCACTGGAATGAACTGAGTGGTGGTGCCTTTTCTGATACGCCATCCTATTACGTCACACAGCAGGAAGTCTTACGATTTATGAAAGTCGATGCCACACCAGAGTGGCTGTTGTCTGGAAATGACAAAGCCCACAAAGAAGGTGCACTGAAATTGGGCTGGAAAGAGGGCAATATCCCCAGAAACACCCCTGGATGCGTTGGATGTTCTCGCTGCAACCTCGGCTGTCCAAGCGGTGGGAAGCACAGTACAGACAAAGAAATGCTCCCTAGGGCCGCAGAAGCGGGAGCAGATATCCTATTGGGGTGTATGGCAACCGAAATCAAAGAGACGATGGGTGGGGTCACTGTCAAAGGGCAGCTGCTGGATCTACGTATACCGATTGGTGTCTTTACCATCACCGCAAAGCATCTCATCATGAGTACCGGAGCCATCGTCACCCCGAGTCTGTTATTGGAATCTGGTTTTGGCGATCGAAATCCACACATCGGTACAGGTTTGCATCTGCAGCCGGTTGCCAACATCTTTGGACTGATGCCTGAACCCATCGAATCTCGCGGTGCTGCACAGGGTCATTATGTGGACGAGTTTGTGGAAGAGAATATTCTTTTGGAATCCAACCCCATTTTGGCTGGGGCATTCTTCCAAACATTCCCGATTTACGGACGAGATGCACAATCTATGATGAAATCCGCCAATCGCTTTATCAGCACGGGTTCTCTCGTACGCGACACTTCGGAAGGCATCATTTCCAAACCATCCAAAGGTAGCGCCCAAATCCACTATGACCTCAATGAACTTGATCGAAAACGACTGATCAAAGGTCTTCGATATGGTGCAGAGATTTGGCTGGACGGAGCCGGTGCAGAACGGATCGTGCCAGCATTATTTGGAACAGATTGGTGCCGAACACTTGAAGAGGCTCACGCCCTTCTATCGCCAGATCTAGATGTTGGCAGACTGAGTCTATACTCTTCGCACCCTCAAGCATCCTGCCGAGTGGGACGCGCCTGTGATGAAACAGGAAAAGTCAACGGAACCAAACGAATCTATGCAATGGACAGTTCTGCGATGCCATCCAACGTTGGACGCAATCCGCAAATCTCCATCATGACCGTTGCACGTACCTTAGCCGAGCGATTTGTAGCAGTACACGGTGGACTGGTTCAGCCGATTCTACAATAAACGATCACTGCTTGAAACACCGCTGCAATGAGGCTTTCATATTCGCAGACATCGAACCATCTTCATTTGTGCAGACCTTCTCGTCATCGATACTCAAACATGGAGACACCAACCCATAAGTGAGTCCAGATTTGTTCAGCAATGGAAAGCCGCATCCTTCCACACCAGTACCCGCGATGAACAGTTCAAAACTGAGAAGACGCATATCAAATGCCCCTCCAACATGATTCCGATACTTGAGTAGTGCATTGGCAACCGGCTGAAGCTGCTCAAACGATTCAACCGGTCTGTCATAGACCACAGTGATCTCACCTTTTCCGCGGTTCAAATCCAGTGCCATCCAGCGCACACGAATGACAACTGGTGCAATCAATGGCTCTGGATCCCGTTTCAAATTTTCAATTAGCTTTGCCGTAGAACTATCATCGCCAAAGTACCCCTGCATCAGAGGACTCAGATTGTCGTATTCCATCATGACCGACATGGGAACATCGGCAATGGGAATCGGCTTTAAAGATTGAATCGATTGTGACTCTGGTATCGTCTGACTTGCCTGTGCCCTAGCCTGATCCAGATGCTGCTGTTCAACGTCTTCAGCCGCTGGAGTACAGCCCATACCAAGGTTCAAAAACATACCACCGTTCAAAAAAAGAAGCGCACAAGTCCGAATGAACTCGTGTGCTTTTCCGATGGACATCACGACAAACGATTAGGTCAAACCACGACGCCGGCGTACATCGGCAATCGCCTCACGATAGCGAATCTCATAATCCAACGAATTCTCATCTAGATTGCTCAGACGGGCTCTAGCCTCTTCATGAAGCTCCGATTCGTTGACATTGTTGCTGCGTAGAACTTCAAATATCTTGCTACGGATCACATTGTCAAGAGAGTACACTTCATCGAAATGGGGAGAGTTCATGATCATGCGATTGAACTGTGTTGCCAAATATGGCATGACACGATCACCGATTGGATGGCCCATTTCCTTCGCCTTCTCTCGACGGATTTCGCCGCGTCGATCATAATCAATTTTGTACTCTGCGATG
>CALDQI010000041.1:0-3114 GCA_937911635.1 uncultured Pseudomonadota bacterium
AAGAGCTAAAATCAGATTTTCTTAATTCCTTAAAAATAATATCAGATGAATATCTCTCATCCCAAAATTCAAATGGCACTGAAAAAAAAGATTGTAAATCAATGCTAAATTTTCTTATTTTTACAGTTTGATCATTCTCATTCCCATCTAAACTTAATGGCAATCCAATAATAAATGATGCCACGGTATCAATTCCGATTTCTCGGCACCATTGTACAAATTGCTCCGTTTGAGGAAGTTGAATTCCTTTGTTGGTTCGTGCCAACACTTCCTTGTTTCCACTCTCCACACCAAAAAGAATCGAGCGACACCCTGATTGATACATCCGCTCTAACATAGATCTGTCCCACAAATCTGTTCTAGAAAAGCAGGTCCACTCCACCGAAACTTCCAAAGAAGCCAATGCTTCACACAGATTCAAAACATGCTCTTTATGCACACCAAATGTCGGGTCATAAAACTCCACGGATTGCACCCCAAAATTACGCTGTACATACTGAATCTCATGCATGATATCCCCAACAGGTCGTAAAGAGTGGGTATCCGAGCTGTGATAGAGCATATGGGGGCAAAAATCGCACCCAAAAGGACACGATCGACTTGCGAAGATGGGCAATACTGGAGACTTTCGATATCGATGGGCGGAGGGCACATACCGATTCAAGTTAAAGAACTCCCATGCAGGCGGCACGACAAGTGTCCAATCCACATGCTGAATAGGGGCGTATTCTTCAACCGTATCTCCATTGCGCACAAAGAGACCGGCACCCGTCCAAGAATCGCTGGTACACACTTGATGAACGAAGGCTTCACTGTCCCCAAACACCGCAAAATCCAAATGACCTACTCGTACGGCATCTTTACTTTCATCGCTGTGAAGCGGGCAATTAAGCAATCCATACTTAACCTCTGGCAACTCTCCTTTAAGAACACTCACCAGATCTAGAGAAGGCTGTATCGGCATCTCACGCCTATATTCAAATGGAACCAATCCAACCCAATCGGGCTGTATATCCAATAAATGGCTCCGAACATCTATACTCGATAGAGAGGTCACCCCCATATCAATCACAAAAACCTGAGCCTGTGCAGATTTTGCCACCCCTGCTAGCGTAGCGGTAATAATTGGATGATGAGAAGGAATGAGACGACCGCGTTTTTTCAAGTGTGGCGGGATAATGAACACAACGGTACTCAATCTCGGCCCCCTATCCAAAGTTCTTGAAACAGCCCTTTTACGTCCATACTCGATGCCAACGGCTGTCGGTGAAACATTGAGCTATCCTGTTGAATATTGAATATCACGACGCTCCACTTGTTGCTGAAGGCTGAGTTTATACCTTTTAATAAGCCAGTTTCAACAAATCATATAACGGATCGATTACTGTATGGGTATTCAAACGGTATGGATGTATTCAAAAGCAATCACTAGATACCATACAGCACAGCTTCGTTGTCGACTACCGAATGATAGAATCATACGCCAGATCCTACAGATGGATTCAACTGTTCAACATCGTGTATTCACGATACTCTCCACTGTAAACCATGCTTTCCCATATACAAAAATGAGTCCCAATTCACCATCAGATACAGAGTTGAATGACGATACAATTCGTCAAACCGTATACAACGGCATCCGAAAGGCAATCCTATGGATGGTCGGGGTTGTTCTATTCTTGGGATTGTTGTCGCACAATCTACGACAAGAAAGTTGGAATGTTCCTTTATCCAGCATCAATTGGCCTCTACTCTGTGTAGGATGGGGATTCATGGTCGGAACCATGTGGATTTTAGGACTGAGATGGCGTGTCCTGCTAAAAGACACCACAGCATCGCGCTCCTTCTTTGGTGCCAGTCTCTCGGCAGGACTATTGATCAATTATGCTTTACCTGGTCCGATGGGAGAACTTATGGGTGGTTGGCTCTTAAAACGTGAGGACAACACCCCAATTGTCACGGGTCTAACAGCCAGTACTTTAGCGCGGTTAATCGGTCTATTTACCGCCGCAATCGGATCCGTAATCCTTTGGTGGTGGGTCAACATTGAACTATCGTTTGCAAAAACAGCACTTCAAGTACTGATTTTAGGGATTGGAGGTGGTGGACTGCTGCTGATTGGGCTCAGCTTCAATGCCGACAAGATTGCCGTTCGAATGCAAGATAAAGAAGACCATCATCCACTCAAACTTGTGGGAAACTCTCTACTACAAATTCAGCAGTTATCTATTCGACAATTCGCACAGGCGATGATCTTTTCAACACTGGGTCACGGAACGGCTTTTATGGGAGTCTGGATCTCTTTAATCGCCATCGGTGGTTCACCGAGCCCTGTTGACATCGCATTTGTATACTTGGTCGGAACCTGCAGTGGTACCGTAGCCTTTCTCTTCCCTGGCTCTCAGCTAACTTGGGATGCCATATTCATTGGGTTGTTGATATCGGTATCGGGTTATGATGCTGGTGGTGCGACCATCGCCACAGGTATACTGCGCGTAGAACAAATCGCAATGATGCTGTTTGGGGCAGGACCCCTCTTTTGGATCTTGTCGCGACAACAACGCCAATAATCTACCCAGTATCCGGCAGTAATTATTGACGGATTTCCCCATCAACACAGATAATTGGTGACTCGATAGAAGTTGCCACCACAATTGCCTCACACATCTGTCCCGTCGCATCGCCCCAATCACAGGCAATCGAACAAGAAGTCCCAGACGCTACGGATTTTGGATCTGCAAAATTTTTCAGAGGCGGAATATCACCGGCAAATTTGTTCGCATCCACTGCAAATATCTCTTCTTTGCCACAGGAAACCGCCCATGTTCCGGTAGTCGGTTCTGAATGACCAAACACAGAGAGAATATTCAGCGCACTAGGGATCGAGCACGTTGACTTATATGAACCCTCTGCCAGTGACTCCATCTTGAACTCAAGGATACCGGCCCAGTGTTCAACATCGGCCTTTGGAGTTGTGGATACCGCTAGCGATATATCAAGATTATTTTGTGCACCACTCGGAACTTGGACTTCAACGAGCCACAACTCGGTACCGGGAAATGAAAATGCGGTTTTATCCGGCAAAGAAATCCACTTGAACCCATTGAAGAGCGC
>CALDQI010000042.1:0-1393 GCA_937911635.1 uncultured Pseudomonadota bacterium
ACGATTGCGAGAAGACGGTGTCTTTTGTCAATGGGTACAGCTGTATGCATTACCACCGGAAGGGATGCGCTCGTTGATAGCCAGTTATTTGGAAGTCTTTCCCAATACATGGCTTTTTGAAACCATACCGGGTTCTGACGCATTGTTGATATCTGCTCCTGCAATTCCATCGGCTTTACCCTTAGTGCCAACCCTTGGACCCTCCGAGTTGCGTCGTCTCTCAGATGGAGCGAGACTCAACACGGATGACCATCCCTGGATTGAATTCGAGGCTCCAAAGTGGATAAACCGACCAACGGGTCAGTTGAATAGAGAGTTAATTGAGTCTGCTCAACAAGCGGGAGACTAAATCATCTATCGATAGGATTGTCAATCTATGGAAGAACCACATAAATATCTTCAATGACGATATTGGTGATTGGTCTGTCGTTACCGTCCACTTCTATTTCAGTCATGTTTTCAACAATTTCATAATTGTCGATAACTTCACCAAATACGGCATACCCTTCTTCATAAATTTCTCCAGCATCCAAGTAGATATTGTCCACAGTGTTGATGAAGAACTGTGCCGTGGCAGAGTCTGGATCATTTGTTCTTGCCATTGAAAGTGTACCGACGATGTTGGACAGTCCATTGGCAGTGGATTCATTTTGTATTGGTGGATAGGTATTCTTTTCGGTGCCATCTTCGGTAAGTCCACCACCTTGGATCATGAAGTCATCTATACTCCTATGAAAAATTGTAGACCCTTTTCCATCTTTGCCATCATAGAATCCATCTTCGACATACCGCATGAAGTTGTTTGTTGTGATGGGGGCCAAGTCTGAATAGAGTTGAACAGCAAACCAGCCCATACTGGTGGTAATAACAAGTGTTCCTAGGTCGTATTGAGAGGTTGGCACACCATCTGCAGTAGTATTATTTCCATCATCAGTGTTATAACCAGGGGGAGGTTTACAAGCTAGCAGTGTAAAAGACGCAAAGATACTGAGAATGTTTCGTTTCATTGTTTGCTCCTAGATACATTTCGAACACTGAGGTTTTCGAATAATGAGTCAATCTGATATCGGGGTTGTTTATAGTATTACAATAATTTTCTTCTACAATCAAATGCCATTGAAACTTTTCACGAGAATGGTTCGTCTTGACTATTTGTTGTTGTATGTAGGAACGTAAACAGTCTACTAATAGACAACACTGTTGCTGTATATGAACATATGGGTGATTTGTGTACAATGATCATTGATATTCGAGAATACGATTGTTCATTAATTTATTTAAGGAAGATACTATGAAGAAGTCTGATGTCATCATCGATAATATAAAGTTGCAGACTGTATTGGGGAAGGGTGGGTATGCGACTGTGTATAAAGGCAAACACGTTCTAGATGAT
>CALDQI010000043.1:0-3328 GCA_937911635.1 uncultured Pseudomonadota bacterium
ATGACCTCGTTCGCACTATACCATTCGAAGTGACAACGACCAATTCTGACGTCACAAGTAAATACAAAAGAACGTATCTATGGTTGAGTGTATGTTTAAAAGAATCATCTGAAGATATATATCGGAATCTCAACGCCTTAATTGTAGAAACCAACTTTCCAGTCCAAGACGAAGTCGAGTCTACTATTGAAGCAAAGATTGCACCTAAGAGCGAACCAACTGTAACGGATGAACCAACTGTAACGGATGAACCATCGATAGAGGATATCCGATTGACAGAAGTTTCTGAACCATCGATAGAGGACTTCAGGTTGTCGGATACATCGCAGCAATCGAATCCAAAAACGAACAATATTTCAACACAACGAGATGACATGGCTACACTCTTAGATGAAACTTTACAAATGTACATCTTACAAAGGAGAGAACCATGATTTTGCTGCTCATATCCCTTCTGGGCATACTCTATGCTGAGCCACCCAAGATTAGTATGGAGGATGCATTTGCAGAACTCAACGGTGAGTTGGTTTTACACTTTCGCAGTGCAAAGACAGGTTCTCCTGTTCCAAACGCCACAATTACATTTGAAGGGACGACCTTGAAAACCAATGGTAAAGGAGAGGTAAAGTTCCCCTTCCCTGATGTTGGAGTTGCTGAAACCGTTCGCCACGCTTCGTTTTCCAAACCTGGTTTTGTCTCGGCAGAGATTCCAGTCACATTCACGGCAGGTACAATTTGGTTCACTCAGTTTTCTGTTACTGAAACGTTGCAAATCGATCAACTCAGAATTGTGTTGGATTGGCAAGATAAACCCGCTGATTTGGATGCTCACCTGATCAAATCGGATGAATACCACATCTCATATCGAAAAATGAAGAATTATCAAGACATTGCAATGTTGGACAGAGATGATAGAGATGGACATGGCCCAGAAACGATAACTGTCAAAAATTTTGACAATGATGCACGATATACCTATCTGGTGCATGACTATACGAATCGAAATAAATCGAACAGTAAAGCCTTATCAAAAGGTGGTGCCCAAATCTTGGTGTACAGCAACAACGGATTGGAATACCACTATCGATTAAACTCTCAAAAGAGTGGTAACGTATGGAATGTTTTCGAAGTATCTCGTGGAAAATTTGTATCTGTTAACACTCTTACCACTTACAATCCTTAAACTGTTACACAAAGAGAGCACGATGATTCTTTCACTACTAATGATCTTGGGTTGTGGAGCCAAACTACCGATTGAACTTAGCCAACCAGATCAAAACCCACATCCATCCTGCAATCCAAATACTCATATCTGGGCAACAGGCATTGGAGACTCTCCCCAAGGTGCAATCAACAATGCCAAAACCAGCGTTTCGTCACAAATTAAGTCTGACTTGGTTTCCAGCACCAAACAAAGTTCTCAAACTTTTAAAACAACGACTTCAGATGGGAGATACTCTACAAATCTCATACAATTCGAAAAGAATCTACTCAATACGATTGAAACGAATACTGCCTTTGAGCATGCTGAACTCATCGAGATTGTAGTCTCACCACAGGAATACAAAAATCAGTTTCACACGCTGACCTGCCTTAACAAATCCAAGACGGGCAAAGTATTGATGGACGAACTGTCACCACTCATGGATAGTTTTACGAAAACTGCTGAACTTGCTCTCAGTTTTGTCAATGAATCTGCTGACCCACAAGAACACAGCTATGCCAAGTTTACAAGTCAATTTGCGCAGGCAGCACGGTTGAGAAAAGAGATCCTGCCCAAACTTTATCTCATTCGCTCTATAACTGGACGACAAGATGCCACTGCAACCGCTTTTGAAAACATGTGGAAGCAACTGGTATTTAAAGGGAAAAATATCATCAGTCAGACAACAGTGGGATTGGAACTTTCGTCTCTCGACTTACCAGAAGAAGAACAATTGCTGATACAAGAAGTCATTAGAGGTTCACTCAGCGAACATGGGTTACGGGTCGTTTCAAACGATACTTGTGGAAAAGGCATCACTCACGTTGCCAAGACCGTTGTCCGTGAGCATTGCAAACCGCCCTCCCAAACCTTTGGGGCTGGACACATGTGCAAACCGATCGTTACGGTTACCATTACTGAATGCTCCACAGAACTTGCCTCTACAGTATCATTGACCCACAAATCCATTCAAGGTCAAGATTTCTACGCGAAGGAAAACGCGCTGAGATTTGCTGTAAAGAAAATGCAGTCTGTCGACTTTGTGGACATATTTACGAAAGAACTGTCGTCTGTTTTACCATTGAGTTTCGATTAACAAGACTGGCAATACAATCTATCCTATGGACCGGAATCATTTATTTGATAGAGGTCTCTAGAGCCTCTGCAAAATCATTGCCTTCTACCACGAAGATGCTTTTCACTGTTCCATCAGGAGCCAAGACGAAGGTCCTTGGGAGACGGGTGTCTTGCCCTTGACCTGTGACTCCATGTCGTGCTCCTATCGTTTCAAACTTATCAATGACAATTTGACTGTCCAAGTCGAGATCCTTCGCAAACTTTTGTAAGGGAGCGGGAGAACGTTCACCAAGGGCTATGTACACTGCCACAACATTGTCATTTTTTGTGGCAAACTGTTCGATTTTTGGGAGTCCCTCTCTACAAGGAGCACACCACGTGGCGAAGTAAGAGACGACCACATATTTACCGTGATTTTCAAGAGACTTTAAGGAAAGATAGCCACCGTCCAAAGTATGTCCGCCAAACGTCGGGAATATTTGGCCTACCACAACAGGTCCCAACTCGTCCACCGTTTTTGACGCCACGTCGCTTGAGGCTCCGGCGGTTTGGATCAAACCAAACAGATTGGATTCATTTTCTGTTGTCACAAACTCCTGTTGCAATACGCCTGCAAACAATACCCCTAACAGAGCGACTACAGTTGTCTTTATGTTGTGCATCATCCACACCCTTGAAAAGTCATATGGTTTTACAGTAACAGAATCGCTGACTGGTTACAACCAATCGATTGCTTATGAACCTTGGTTGTCACGCAAACTACTGGCTGACAGATCGGATCTCTTCTATCTCTTCTACATATTTCTTACTTTGCCGTGTAAACCAAGCATAATGAGCCATACCCATACCAGCACTAACTCCGCACACGATTAAATTTAGATTGGTTGTCTGAATATGCTCTGTACCTATTGTCAGCAACTCTTGATACTCCTTAGAGTCGCTGGCACTTTGTATACTCGAGGCATCAGAGAATGCCTGCTGACTTTGACTGAAATTGGATGCAGCAAAATAAGCCGTCATACCGGAGGTACCAATCAACCCCCAATC
>CALDQI010000044.1:0-3928 GCA_937911635.1 uncultured Pseudomonadota bacterium
TAGAGCGCCTTCAACCAACCTTGGTTGGGTACTGTCTTCCCAGCAGTCTCCATCTTCAATACTCCATCCATCACCATCAATATCTGCAACAGCACTGGGAGTATTTACACCATCCGAATCAACCACATCGGGTATACAGCCAACAAATATACAACCGTATAAGCCAATCTGGATCAGTAGATGTGAATATATGTACATCACTCCTCCTCATATGATTCCATAGAACAGTTATCGAACCATTGTTCAGTCTCCTTTCAGAATAACAAGGTTGAGAATTATTTGGTATATGGAAGGACTGGAGAAAAGGTATTCACCATCCAAAAATTTAACAGACCGGCGCATATAGAATTTTCTGAATATATCGAAGATATCATCATCACTGGACACTCAAATGAGTAGCAAAGAACTAGAAAACAATCGCATTATGTTCTTGTTTATATTGATGTATACCGGTCAATATGATATTAGCGAAGTAGTTTATGATACAAATCAAGGAGTTTTAAATGAAGTTATTTTCAATAGCAGCCATGATTCTAACAGCCTGTAATTCTAAAGAAGAGGAAGATACTGCAGCAGAAGAAGTCGTAGAGGCAGAGGAAACCACTGAAGAAGTCGAAGATGCAGAAGCAGATGCCTGCGCCGATTTAGGAGTGGAAGGTATCAGACTTGAAGGTACCATCCGATACCCAGATGGTACGCTTGGCTGTCGCGATAATACTCGAGTTCACATGTGTTCTGGAGCTGGGTGTAGCTTTGCTCAATGGGGAGACAACGGCTTCTGCTATCCAGAGGGAAGTCTTGAACCTGGAGTATACTCGTTTAAGGTTGTTCCATTTGGTTTTGAAGGACATGCCACTCCACTTAGCGTAATCACAATACGAGATGAAGATAAAGTATTGTCTAAGGAAGTCAATGTGCCCGAATTTACACATCAAACTGATTTGATGGATGGGAAATTCAATGCTGGAAATGGATTGGAAATCGATATCGTGTCAGAAAACTACACGCCATCTTTGCCAAATGAAGAGTTTGTCGCGGCTGTACCAGTAGACTTTACAGAATCTGGACTGCCCATTGAAGGGATCGATCAAGACAGAATATTTGCCATGTGGTATCTGGGATCATTTGATGCTACAATCTCTCCGAAATGGGGTTTTGAAGTAAAGGACACTGGTCTTGAAGTTGGCACAACCTTACAAATTTTAAATGCTTCGTATTACGACCAAAAATGGGAAGTTGTAGGCTCTGCGACAGTAGATGAAGACGGGGTTCTTCGCAGTGATGAAGATTCTGGGATCGCTAGTTTGACTACGATCATTCTGTTGGGTCAATAAACAGAATCGCTGTTCCGATTGTAATCGATCAATAGCCATATATTGCAATTCGAGATCTCTAGTCGTCCGATTGGAGGTCTCGAACCAATTCTACAACTTCCATAGATCACATCTATGGAATCTATCGACCAATGAACTTAATCATAGGGGTCATTGGTCGATAGATTTTCTAACTTCAGGAAGTATCGAGTCAAAATACATTCTGTGCCCACTTCAATAGTATCTATTCAAGCATACTGTATTCTTTGGGGCTCGATTGATGTTAAACCTTATAGCCCTTCTTCTTCATCGCCCGTCTCATTTGGCGGTTCATTTGAGGAGCTCCCGACTGATCTGGCATTTGGCTTTGCATTTTCATCGCCACTTCTGGAGTCAGTTGCTCTGGAAACATCGAGTACCACATCATGCCAAACTTAAATGTGTCTACTTTTTTCTGGTTGGCGATGGCATCAGTGAGATACTTCAGTCCATCATTTGATTCATTCTTCGTTAGGCCTTCATTGGCTGCAAGTAGAGCGTCACTCCCCTGCTCATTTTGCAGCAACATCCAAGCGTACATCTGCCAAAACAAGGGGTCTGATGCTCCTACACTTTTGACTTTCGATAGTCGTGCAATGGCTTCTATTTTTTTTCCCTCGTTGAATTCCATCACCGCAAGCATCCCAACACCGTGCCACTGACGGATCAGTGTCATCGTCCAATCTTTGTTGTGGGCTTTCGCTAAGTGGTACTTCGACTCAGAAAAGTATTGCTCAGCCTTCTTTTTCAATCGTTGACTGGCTGCTTTATTGCGCTGCATGTCCTCACGCATCTTGAGCTGCAACTGAAGAGAGGCGCCTTGGTATGTGAGAGCACCCATCTGTGCATGCGCCATCTCTGCAATGAGGAACTGCTCTTTGGATATGTCCAGCGCCTCTTCAAACTGCTTCAGCGCCTTTTCCAAACCAGACATCATCAAACTCGGATCCTGCTTCTCCTGCCCTTCTTGAACTTGCTTCATGGCCTCTTGAGTGATCGCTGTAAATTTGTTCATTGAGCGCCGAGCAAAGATAAAATAAGCAATCATAAAACCAAATAGTGCTGGAACGATTCCCGTTACCCATGATCCACCAAAATAATGACCCACTGCATAGCACACTGCGCTGATTGCCAGTGATTTCCATAGATTCAACATAATTCAACTCCAATTTAGATGAGCCCGATACGTTCAAAGGGTTAACTTTTTTAACAGAAAAAATCGACCCACCCAGTGTATTTGGAAGCCTTTCACAAAACGGTTACCTATGGATAAAATCCAAGGAGTGTTTTATGTCCCCAAATGATGTTGTCTTGTGTTCTGCACTTCGAAGTCCCATTGGAAGATTTCAAGGCACGTTATCGGCTGTTCGTCCCGATGATTTACTGGCACGATTGTTTGAGGCAGTGATAGCGACTTCCGATTTAGACGCTTCTAAGATTGATGAGGTGTTTGCCGGCTGTGCCAACCAAGCCGGCGAAGACAATCGAAACATTGCTCGAATGTCGACTCTTCTCGCAGGAATCCCACAACATGTTCCAGCCGTTACGGTCAATAGACTATGTGCTAGCGGGCTCGAGTCCGTTGTACAAGCCTATCGTTCTGCAAAGTGTGGGGATGGACGGTTATTTCTAGCCGGTGGTGTTGAGAGCATGAGCCGAGCCCCATATGTCATGCCTCGCGGACCACAAATGCCCAAAGCGGGAAATCTAACGACCTATGACACCTCTCTTGGATGGAGATTTCCAAATCCAAAAATGGAGGCACTGTTTCCATTGGAAGCGATGGGGTGTACGGCGGAAAACATCGTTGATGAAATGGGGCTCTCTCGAGAAGACCAAGATATCTTCGCTCTTGGAAGTCATACAAAAGCATTGAAGGCTCAAGCGGACGGGGCCTTCGACAGTGAGATTGTTTCCATATCCATCCCCCAGCGTAAAAAAGATCCCATCTTATTCTCCAAAGACGAAGGACCTCGATCTGGGTCTACACTGGAAAAACTGTCCTCTCTGCGCGCAGCGTTTCGCAACGGTGGTTCTGTCACTGCCGGAAACTCATCAACATTGAATGATGGTGCAGCCGCAGTCATCGTCTGTACTCGGCAAGCCGCCTTGGATCACGGACTCGCCCCAATGGCAAAAATTCGTTCAGCCGCCAGCGCTGGAGTCGACCCCAACACCATGGGATTTGGTCCGGTTCCAGCAACTCAACTAGCATTACAACGGGCTGGGATGATCGTCTCTGATTTGGAACTCATCGAACTCAATGAAGCTTTTGCAGCCCAATCTTTGGGCGTAATTCGTAAACTTGGAATCGAAGAAAGCATTGTGAACGTCCACGGAGGTGCGATTGCACTCGGACACCCTTTGGGTTGCTCTGGGACTCGGATTTTAACGACGCTATTACACGCAATGGAACGACACAATAAAAATATCGGATTGGCCACACTCTGTGTTGGAGTGGGTCAAGGCGTTAGCATGATCGTAGAACGCGAATCTTAAACGACAACATCAAAACCATATCTACACCAAGGATCAACTATGACCACAGAACTGCTCTTCAATAAAATTGTCATCAT
>CALDQI010000045.1:0-2108 GCA_937911635.1 uncultured Pseudomonadota bacterium
CTACATGTCCAAATTGAAGACTCCGTTGGATGTCTCTCACGGCCGAGACGATTTTGTTGTTCCGCATCCTCAAGCACTGCAGCTTGTGAGCTGGTCTACAGCAAATATTACCCGGGTTTTTGTTACAGGGCTCTATCACCACACGGGGGTGGTATCCATCTCTAGACTGATGAAAATGTTGATTGGATTGCCCAAAGAACTGTTTACTTCTATTCAAATGGTGAAAGCCCTGTCTGAGCTATCGAAACGCTAAAATTTAGTTGCACAAGGTAATTGTCTTTGGCGTGCCAAAGTCCCCGTTTCCGTACGTTTCTGTTGCTCGACAGGTTGTTCCATCTGGGTTTCGCTGGAGGCTGTAGCCCTTTTTGCTGTCTTTGCGGGTGAGTTCCCACCGATCAACAACGTCTTCACCATTTCTCAGTTCAACCCAGTCTGTCGCGAGGATCTTGAGCACGTCGTGTTTGTACACGTAGTCCACCGGTGGCAGTCCACCATTACCAGTTGAACTCTTTCGTACTGCCATGAGGAAGGTCGAGTGTGGGTCTATTTTGTGTTTGCTGGTAAAACGGACACCAGTATCATCTTTGGAGTGAATCGAATAGCTGGACAGGTCGATGACCGTATCTGTCGGATTGTAGAGTTCGATCCAATCCCCTCTGAACTTTGCCACTTTTGAAGGGTTTAGCATTACCTCGCTGATAAACGGTTTGCTTCCAGTCACAACTGGAGAGGGCGCTTTGGTGGATGTATCCTTCTTTTTCTCTATAGCCGATGTACCAACGTCGTTGGATTCAAGTTCAACTGCAGATTTCGGAACGGGAGGGACTTCAACAGGTTCAGGCGTATTGCAGGCGATGGCGAGCCAGATTGACAACATGAGTACTCCTTACAAAATGTACCGCCCATAGTGTAGTGATGTTGACTCAGATTTTCAACCTTATTCCATTCCTGAAACGGTCTATTCCAAAGGAAGAGATGGTCTTTTGGAATAGACGATTGGGTAGGTCGAAGAAAGCGTCATCTTTGGGTCGATCAGGACGAGAAGTAATCCTGTTGGCTGATTGTACTCACCGAAGTCTTAGAGTTTTTCGGCTTCGCGTTTGACCCACTTGGTTGCATTTTCGACCCCAGTTTCAGCCAGCATCGTCTGGATAAATCCGGGTACCCATCCTTTGATCCGTAAGTCGACAGAGTATTCCACTCGAGTTTTACTGGGGTCTAGTGGAGATGGATAGACGAGCCAGTATCCAGTAGAGTCATCCAAATCACTTTCACGGGAGTAGTCGAGTGTCCACGTCATGTAGCCTTTGGCGGGTTGATAATCGTGCTGGATGTAGTACTGCACTTCAAAGCCCCACGATGAAATGGTGAAATCAACAAAGAGGTCGTTGCCTTTGGTCGCGTAGCTTTGAACGTTCGAGAGTTCATCAATATAAGAAGGATAGTTGTTGAATGAGGTGATCACTTGCCACACTTGATCCGGAGTGGCACTGACATCAAAGATGGCGACACCGCGTCCACCATTTCCTTCTTGGATTTGTTTCAAGACGGCTTTGCCACTGGATAGGGTGGCAGATTCTGACGCAGAGAGTGTTGCCTTCGCCGGGTTTGTGAATTTGGTGGCTACACCGTTGTGTGGATGCGATGTGTTCGGGTTTGCTGCAAACGATGGAGCAATCAGCATCCAAAGGGTCAATAACAACTGCATGGGGTCTCCTATTTCTTGTGTGTACCATCTTACAACGGTTTCCTTCTTTGATTTATTCAATCCACCCTAAATTCACAGAACAGAAACCTTTGATGTTTCAAGACTTGATTTCAAACATTGGAATCGATACACTGTGTGGGTTAACACCATTATACTGATTTGTGAATTTGGTAGGAGTATACAATGCGTTTGTTGTCAATGATTTTTGCGTGGCTCTTTAGCTGGTGGGGCGAGCCAGAAGAGAAGAATCAACCAGAGATTGAACCTTCTTACCTGACTACAGACAGTGCTGATACTGGGGCTGAAGAACCGGGTGATACCGCAGAGGAAGAAACCGAAGAAACGGGCACTACTGAAACTGGAGACTCAGGCTCTGGTGATACAGCCGACTCCGGTGATA
>CALDQI010000046.1:0-2989 GCA_937911635.1 uncultured Pseudomonadota bacterium
ATAAAGCATAGTAATCATCAGTTACATAAGATTGAGTTGGATTTGTAGATTGTACAGATTGAAAAGTTGGGATATAATTTGTATTATTTGGAACTCTATCCTTGTTGTCATAAGAACCATCACGGTCATCACCAGTTCGAACGATCACCACATCCCAACTTGGAATTACAATCAGATACTGCCCCCAATGTCCAGAACCATAGTAAAACTCTGGTGCGTCCGGATATTCGCGCGACGTCCCCATAGTTTCATAATCCGTATTGAGCCACCAAGAATACCCACTGATGGCACCTGAGTCACAGCAGGACTCCATATTGTTGTAGTATCGAGATGGTGTTGTACTAGTCGTCACCCAGCCTTCTGGAAGCAACCGTTCTGCACCGACACAACCATCATTCAAATAAAAGGCTCCGAGTTTTGCAAGGTCACGAGGGGTCATGTAGCTGAATGAACTACCGACATATGTACCCGTTGTGTCTCGCTCATATGTTGCGTCAATACCCAATGGTTCAAAAAGCATTGTCCATGGATACAGCTCTGTAAACCTCGATTCCACTGCACCACCAATAATTGCTGCAAGAAGAGTCGAATCCCCACTTGAGTACTCAACATTTGAACCCGGCGCGTTAGCCAAATCATGCGTCGCCACAAATGTCGCCATGTCTCGCTTCCCTTCACCATACAACATAGCAAGAACAGAAGAAGCTTGATTTTTCTGTCCTTCATAAGTCTCCGTCCATCGTAGCCCCGATGAAAAGGTCAACAAATGTTCCACGCGGATGACACAGTTTTCAGCCGGCACAAAATCAACATGATCACAAATAGAATCGCGAACATCCATTAAACCTTCTTGCACAGCACGCCCTAAGATGGCCGAGTTAATATTTTTTGTAATGGACCAAATTAAGTGCTTATTGTCTGCAGTGAAACCGCGTCCATACTGCTCATACAGAATTTGCCCGTGCTGAAGTACGACCAATCCGTCTGTTCGAATTCCTGTTCGTTCCGTGTCTTTACCAGTAAGCGTAAAGGCATACTCTTCCAGAGCCGCGATCTCAACTGCTTTATCGGTTTTGATTTGCTCGGTTACACTTGGCCACTCGGACTGAACATCCCATGCGGTGGTCGGACACTCTTCAGCAATGGCAGTCTGGAACATCAATACAGCAATCATGCTTCCCCCTTTCAAAAGCACCCTCAATTTATCTCAATGGTGTCATCTACAGTCATGAATACTGTATCGCATTTTGTGGTAAATCTCCGACAATTGATTTCTCAAATGGTGAGCGAAGGATTTGACTCAATCTGCTACTCAGTTGTACCGCCGTCGAACAATCCTAGAATTTCGACACTCTAAGCCCATTAGAATATGAATACTGTATGTGTACAATCGATACGTTGAACCAGTACTGGAAAGCCTCATCGAGTAGCCTGTTGAAACGAATCTGGGCTCGGAACAATCACAGAGGTTCAAATTAAAACACATCAGCCATCGACTCTAGAGGTCACCAGATTCTCAATCATACATTTGGCATTGTTTGTAGTTCTGAAAAACTTAACAGCTAAATTGGGGCTGAAGTATCTCAAAGGCTCTGTTCAATCGAACAAACGATTTTTTGTATACAAATTCAAGACAACTATGTGGTTTACTACAGTAAACGAATTAAAATACCGATCATGAAACAGAATTTTTTAATAGTTCCTCTATTCGTCGCCTGTAGCAGCTACCCTCCAAGAGATGCAGCACTGACAGCTCTAGAGTCGAGCGATATCACGACCGTAACCACACAAGACAAATGGATTTCCTTTGTTCCCGTTGAGCCAACATCCAATATCGGATTCGTGTTTTATCCTGGCGGTAAAGTAGAGGCTGAAGCGTATGCTCCTGTACTTCGATCGCTTGCTGATTCCGGAATCTCTACATATCTATTGTATGTCCCTAGAGACCTAGCCATATTAAACAGTGATGCTGCAGAAAAGGTGATGGATGAAGTTGACATGGACGGATGGGTAGTATCTGGACATTCGTTGGGGGGTGTTACAGCTGCGAAGATGGCCTCAGAAGATGAACGGATCTTTGGACTTTCATTGTGGGCATCCTATCCAGCTGGCAGTGTCGACTTGTCAGAGGCATCAATTATCACTCAAAGCATCACTGGCTCTGCAGATACTGTTCTGAACTGGGAAAATTATGAGGCTCGTGCTGAACAATTACCTGCCGACACCGAATGGATATCCATCGAAGGTGGAAACCACGCACAATTTGGAGATTACGGGGTTCAAGATGGCGATGGAGACGCTAGCATCTCTCCTGAAACTCAGTGGGGATATACGACAGATTCTGTACTCTCTTTGTTCGATCAGTTAAACTGATCACGGCTCAATCCATCGGCATCAAGTCTATCACGACAAGTTCTGGCGGACACAGAAACCGGAGTCTCGGAGCATCATACCGTTCCATCCCGATGCCTTGACTAACGATGAGCGTTGACCCGTTGGGAAAATCTGTTCGACCAGCCACTTGAGCATTGGGCAGATCTGAGAAGGTGATGAGAGGTCCCAGAAAAGGGAGAACCACTTGACCACCGTGTGTGTGACCAGCCAAGTATAAATCGGCGGCGGGTTCTTCCAAAGCAAAATTAGGGTTGTGACCCACCAATATGGAAAAACGTTTCGGGTTCGATCGATGCAATACTTCTCCGTATTTAGAATCCATCATCGACAATCCCATAATCTCAATATCACCCCACAGGGTTCGCTCGGATGGATCCAGAATGGTTGCATTGGGTCAAAGAACAAGGAGCAAACGTAAACAACTGGACCAACGAACTAGGGATCAAACAGGAATGGTACAAAAACAAAGAGTTCAAATTGAAGATGTTCGAACACATCAGCAAAAATATTATGCACCTTAATGTGATAGGCGGTGAACCGACACTGATACCAGAGTTCTATGAACTGTTTGAATACTGCGACCAGCAGGGCACAT
>CALDQI010000047.1:0-3767 GCA_937911635.1 uncultured Pseudomonadota bacterium
GGACATTTGATTCCATAAATGTAAATGTAAATGTTTTCAACCGTTTCCAATCAGACACCTTTTCGATGATTTCTGGACTCAGTTCATTGCCGAGTAATATTTCTTCATGTTTTCGCCCAATCTTACTAAATTGAATCCGCCCCTTTATAAATAAAGCAACCAGCGTGAGATGTATTTCTTGTTGATTGAAGGCATAGGGGGCTTTATTTGCATGGGTCATAATATTTTTAATCTCCACCGACCCTCTACCTTTGAGCCACTCGACCAAGACACCTTCTGGAGCAAATTTATTGTTTGTGAAGAACCTCATGCCATTGTTGTTCATTCTTTTCAGCATGTATTCTATGGCTCTACGGTCAGGTTGTTTATCTGAATTCAATTTGCACAAATTGGCTACCCATCCGGTTAAATCCTTCGGGGAAATACCGCAATAATGGTGCTCATTAAAGCGAAGTTTGGCTTCTTTGTTCAAATATTCAGATAGGAAATCTCTAAGGTGATTTCTCCAATCTTCATCAGAGTCATTGGCTGAGTTAAATCCGCGAAGGATATGTTCGATGTTTTTGGTTATGGTGGCGTTATGTTTGTCGATACGCTCTTGTGTTTGCCTTTTCAGGTTGTTCCAAAGTGCTGTTGTCTCCACATCGGTACTGTTCGACCATTCGAGCATTGTACTCTCTTTCAGGAGTCTCTCTGTTGGAGAGTAAAGTAAATCCTCGTACGTCGACAACTGCTTATCGTTTTCCCCAGCAATCTGGCCGACATGCAATGATTTAGTTGTATCAAAATTGATTTTGACATATGGAAGATTCGCGGGGCTATCGATCATGACCGTTTGATTTACTGTGACCTCTACCTCAACTTCTGTGTGGTTAGTTGCGGTTGAACTTTTTCCAGTATTTGTCAATGTTATCGCTGAAAGTTGAAGGCTTGACCACTTTTCTTTGAAGATTTCTTTTATACGATTTTCAACTTGAAATGGTTTGATCTGTATAGACGCAAGATGTGCGTACCAAACTTCAATAGACTGCAATCTCAATGTATATCCTGTCTTTTCTAGAAACTGAATTACATTGTGCTCTTCCAGCCATGTTAACTGTGACTGTACCATTTGAAATTCAAATCTTTGTGCTCCAGTTACACTGTGCTGTAATAGTAAATGAATCACCTTGGAAGAAACCACATGTTCTTCGACCATGGAGTGATAAAGTTTTAAAATCTGTTTTAAACTGTCTTCTCCAGTATCGATATTGTCATACAGTGGTGTTAATGAAACGAGCATTTTGATGATACAAATACGTATCTCTCGTTCTATGTCATTATTTACAGAACTGTCTTCAACTTTGAGAAGGACCTCCGAGACCATTTGCTGAAATCGATCCGGAAATGACCGTAAGATTATGTGATGAAATCCATCTAGACCATGAATTTGCGAGGCTGGTTCGTCAGCGTTGTCCGTAAGATATTGATGAAGCAACCCTAGGATACTGCGCGCAGTTTGTTGTTCCTCATTTTGAGACTTTATTTGCTTGGTTATCGCCTTTAATAAATCCAAGGTAAGAGGAGTGAAAGGGTAAATTTCGAGATATCGTTTTTCATCACCATCAAAGATGTACGAATCGTTTATAAAGCCTTTGATAGTCGAACATTGGTTGTGTCTTTTCTTCAATAACCGACCAACGATTATTTCATCAATGTTAATTTTGTCAACAACTACCGGGGAAAACTCAGTATTCAATTTCTTGTATTTACCAACAGATGTTTGAGCTGTGCATACCAATTGAAACTGAGATCCCCGCAAAGACTTCAAAAACATCCTAAATAAGCCTACTTCGGCTGAAAATGTATCCAAATGTTTCGAAACTTCATCTAAAATAATCACATGACGAGTTCCTTTCAACGTGCGAATTATGTTAACCCACTCCGTTACCCACTTTTCAGGGGAAGCGTAATTTAATAGAGGGAGTGAGGCATCTTTAATCCCATTAACTCGAAAGAATTCTTGGATAACAGTCTGGCCGATTGAGTCATTTCTTAGAGACTCCCATGATGCAAATTTATCAGATTGGACCCATTCTAAAAACGCCTCTGTTTGATTGAGAGTGTGCAGTTTCAATTCGGAGCAGGCGGTTTGTAAACTGTAATTACTCAACTGATAATGTCGAAACAACTCGCGTACAATTACCGTCACAATGTTTTCCGGATAATCACCTTTTGATCTTCGGCGCCCAGAGAGATTGAATGATGTAACGCCCGTAAATTTACAGGAGTGGAATATCTGCTTTAAGGCCTTCATCTTTGAGGGAGGCAACTTTTCAAGAAGCAAATCAAACACATGTCCTTCAGTGATTTTTCTCTTGGCTAAACTTAGCGCCAATAATTTTGTCAACAATGATTTTCCAGACCCATAAAACCCATAAATCCAGAGATTTACGACCTTTTCTTGGCTTAGGTATGTAAGTATGTCGCAAAATATTTGATAGGTTCCTGCGTTCCTTTCAGTACCTTCTGTGAAGATGAATTCATTGATCTCTCTATAGATGTACTCATCATCATCTAGTGTGTATCTAGACACAGAGTCAAAGCGACCGGTGATATCGTTGATGAAAAGTTCTTTTAAATGCATGGTACGTACGGGAATATATTTGGACAGATGGAAAACGGATTGGATGACATCTGTTACTTTACAACAAGAAATGATAGCCTGTAAGCGTAACTTGTTTCCTGTTTCGACCTGGGCAGAACTGAAAATTAAAACTCTTTCACATGGTCTGATTTCTTCTTCGAAACCAGTACCAGCCACGAACCCTTCACATATTCCGAGTAGAGTTTGAGTTGCTGGAGTATCTCATCACCATTGGTGACCGTTTTGACTTCAATAATGACCCGATATCTCGGCTTTTGAAGGTAAATGAGGTGAAGGTAAATGTGGTGTCAGAATCCAGTTTTGTCCGCCAGGTCTGATGATGCTCAAACGTCATCCATATGTCCATAAATCCGATGGCGCTTTTGTATTGATGTTGTCTCCATATCAACAAACCTACATTTTAATGAGCCAATGTAGTTACAATGTTATAACGAGGTTGGTATGGTAAATAAACTCAAGAAGATAGGGAACAGTCAAGGCATCATCATCGACAAGGCAGTTCTGGAACTGTTGAAAATCACGATGGATACGCCTTTGGAGATTGAGACGGATGGACAGAACCTGATCATCAAACCAATCAGAGAGTCTTCAACGGACCGTCAAAGTCGCATAGCTGCGTTGACGAACAAGGTATCTGACACCCATCAAGAGACGTTCCGTAGACTCGCTCAATGATGATAGACGTTCTGGCCCTCGAAGATTAAATCCACGAGATACAATTGAGCCGCTTTGGAGGTGTCTCTGGTGCGTGATGTGGGGTTGCTTGAGTCCGCCATTGCCCAACCACAACATAGTTTCGGTGGTGAATATCTGCATCCAACCATCTTTGATATGGCTGCGTACCTGTACCACGTCACGCAGAATCATCCGTTCATCGATGGCAACAAACGAACTGGTTTGGCCTGTGCATTGGTTTTTCTGGAACTGAATGGTGTTTCAATCGAGCAGGGGACCGAGGACCTGTACAACCTGACAATTGGTGTGGCAAGCTCGAGTATTGAGAAGGCACAGATTGCGGATGAACTTCGAAGGATCTCAGAGTTGTAACCCACAATGAAAAAAGCACATATTCTCGAAAGAATACAGGCTTAGTGGGGGTAAACCCTTGTAAGTCGGGGTG
>CALDQI010000048.1:0-1785 GCA_937911635.1 uncultured Pseudomonadota bacterium
GTTAGTAGCTATAAAATGGCCGAGGCTAAGGTCGTTGTTCGATACTGGATTGTTTCCGCAATATTAGCGGCATTTTGTTTGGTGGCATTGAAAATTCGATAAGTATATTTGTTTGCATTCATCCATCATTTTTTTCAGATTTGATTGCAGTCTCCAATTTTCATCAATACATTCTTTTTTGGAAAGTGATAGCCTGATTTAGGGAAATCATACTCATGTACAGTGAGTCAAAGAGGGAAGTAAATGAAGTCTATAAGTATGAAACATGCACTCAGTCTATCTGTTGTACTGGTTGTTGTGTGGCTTGGTTGGTCTGGGATATATGAGCCGTTGTTGCTATCGTTTGGTATCGCATCAATTCTAATTAGCGTCTATGTTACTGCTTCATTAGGATCTTTGGACAACGAGGGGCAACCGATTCAATGGACCATTAAAATGTTGTGGTATATGCCATGGCTTCTGAAAGAGATCATCGTTGCCAACATCGATGTCATGAAGCGAGTTGTGAATCCAGCTCTTAAACAGTCTGATTCTGATGTGATCTCTCCCACGTGGGTGAAAGTAGCAGCTCCCCAACAGAGTCGCCTCGGATTGACTCTATTCGCAAACTCAATCACCTTGACTCCAGGTACAGTATCTGTCGATTCAGGAGACGGATACATTTGGGTTCACGCATTGTCTAAGGAGGGTGCGGAGTCGCTACTTGGAGAAGATGGTGGTGAAATGGGCCGGATGGCTACAAAGATGGAGGCTGAATGATTGATCCTATTGCATCCAATCTACTTTTTGTCTCAACCATTACCGTGTTGATGACCATGCTACTAGCAATCGTACGAGCCTTTATGGGACCGTCAGTGTATGACCGAATCCTAGCAGTCAATATGTTCGGAACCAAGACAGTGATTTTGATTGGGGTACTTGGCTATTTGACTGGTCGTCCCGCATTCCTTGACATTGCCTTAGTGTATGCGTTGATGAATTTCATTACAACGATTGCGGTGTTGCGGTATTCCGATTTTGAAGAGAGTCCTGAGCCGAACCCCAATGCCGACCAGGAGGTTGTATGATGTTGCAGATTGTCGGAGCATCAATCCTGTTGATTGGTACATTTGTGTGTATGTTTGGGGCAATCGGATTGCTCCGATTGCCAAACTTCTTTGCAAGAACTCATGGTGCGAGTATTACGGACACCTTAGGTGCAACCTTGTGTTTGGTTGGCATGCTTGTTTTTACATTTGGAATGGACGAGTCGCTGAAAGTCAATCTATTGGTGGTCGTAAAACTCATCAGTATTGGGGTGTTTTTATTGGTGACATCTCCGATTGCTGGTCATGCATTAACTCGAGCTGCATATCGCAAAGGACTGGGCGGAGATGGAGCACCGGACTTAGAAGATGTAGCCAAACTTCCATTTGGAATTCATGGACCTGCAGATGTTACTGAGCGACTGGAAGGTGGGCAGAAGTGGTTGCCGCCAGAGGCCCGTGTTGATTCAACTTTACCTTCGGATCATCCAATTAATAAGCCTGAGACAATGGACAATAGTGAGCAGGGTTCTACACCCACTGGGGAAGGTGAACAGTCATGACATTTGTATCCACCATTACTCTTATATTTTTCCTTTTGCTGGTGGTGGTTGCCGTAGCGATAGGGAAGATGAGAAACCTTTTTGCTGCGGTGATGTTGTCCGGGATCTTCTCTTTGTTGTCCGCGAGTTTGTTTGTACTGATGGACGCAGTCGATGTTGCCTTTACAGAAGCGGCTGTCGGCGCTGGTATAAGTACA
>CALDQI010000049.1:0-3076 GCA_937911635.1 uncultured Pseudomonadota bacterium
TCTATCAACCGAGATTATCAGAAAATAAAAGTGGCGGCAGACGATGGGAGTCGAACCCACCAAGCGAATCTCTCAACACGCTTCTTCGGTTTTGAAAACCGAGACCGGCACCAGCCATGCAACGCCTGCCATTAGGTGGTTTATCGCGAATTGATGTATTTTCAAAGCACTTTATCAATGATTTCAAGCACACCACAACCAGAACTATTGAAGACATAATCAAGATCGAGCAACCAAACGCTCAGCTCATCCACCCAGATCTGTATGCAATCGTCTTGATTATCAAAAATTCTGTGACATACTGTGTGTATGGATTGACGAGTGGATGAATCTAGGTAAAACCTATCTTATCACCAACTGGTTCTCCTGTGAATACTGCAACTGAGTTTCTATGAGCAATCCGAGTTCACACATCTCCCAGGCACTTCATGAATGGGGCGTAGACAAAAGAAGGCTTCAAGAAAAGCCTGAAGACCTACTCTTTTCCTTAACATCAAAGTTGAATGAACTGGGTCTGGAAGTGGGGTTGGCTACCATTTGTATTCGCACCCCTCATCCCCAACTCGATATGTTGGTTTTTCGATGGCGTCCATTGACTACGGATGAAGTCCCCACCACAACCACTCGTTCCATAGTTGGTCAACGCACCATCAAACGACCGGATGGTGTCCAAGACATCTATTACATGGTGCATGGTCATACCAATGAGAATATGTGGCAAAGCAGTCCATTTCGGAAAGTTATCGAGGAAAAGAAGCCTTTAAGAGTTCTGTTAACGCCTCCACCTGAAGACATCCCGTTTCCAATCGTAGAAGATTTGATGGATAGAGGAATGACAGATTATCTGGTCTTTCCACTCAACTCTGCTCCCAAGGTCAGTGTTGCCATCTCTCTAGCTATCCATCGTCCAAATGGATTTCCACCAGATTTTTTGGATGCACTGGATTCATTTCTGCCAGTGCTGTCCTTGTCTGTCGCCTACAAAGTAGAACGAATACAGTTTCAAGAGGTGTTGGCAGCCTACATTGGTAAAGAACCAGCATCCTTGGTATTTCAAGGACAAATTCATCGAGGTGACATCTTTTCACGTGAGTCTACATTGGGATTCCTCGATGTACGAGGTTTTACAGCTGCTTCAGAAAACCTTCCAACAGAGACGCTGTTGGATCTTCTCAACACGTTTTTTGAATATGTATACGATGCTGTCTACGCGGTAGGCGGAGAAATCCTAAAATTTATGGGCGACGGTATTTTATTTATGGTCGCGGGAGACCAAAATCCACAGCAAACCTGTGATCTGGCTTTGAAGGCTGTTCATGCCCTCATCCATTCGATAAAACAATACAATCAGAATCCAGATGCAACACCAATTAATTTTGGATGTGGATTGCACTACGGTACTGTTCTCTATGGGAACATTGGTACCAACGCTAGGTTGGATTTTACAGTGATGGGTCCCGCTGTCAACTTGGCATCGCGACTGGAAAGTCTTACAAAATCCGTTGGCGTCACCTGCTTAATGTCTGCAGACTTTGTAAACAGAACCACTGTAACCGAGCGGTATCAATGTATGGGAACACATAAACTCAAAGGATTTGCCAAACCTCAAACTGTATACGCACCAATGGCAGCCATCTTACGCCAGACGAACTAGATACTACTCTGCCATCTCCATCATCCCACCGCGCATGATGTTCACACGAGAACGAAAAACGTTGCCCCAAGGATCTTCGCGTTCTGGTCCATAATAGTCACCGTGGACGTTGAGACCAAGACTGAAAATCCCCTCCCCCAAGTAGCTGCTCAAAGTAAACTGGAGTAAATCTTCTGGCCAAAGCTGGTGGTCGTACCTGTTGTCAGGTAGGCAATCGAGTCCCTCTTCGTAGTCCCATGGGCGATTGCTGTTGTTGGTCATACGAACCGCCATCTTTTCTTCGATCATCTCTGGAACGGGGCCATCGAAATACCATGAGAAATAGAGTCCATCAGAGGCATAGGTTTGATACTGATGATTCATGTGATCGGTTTCTGGCGTTTCGATGATAATATCGGGGCCGAAAGCCAATACCTCTTCGATATAGGCTGCTGGAACGGCTGAAGATCCACTGGATTCTGGAATCTCCAAATCAAACACCTCGCCAAATGGAAAGGTCTCTTGTCTGCAGTCTCTCAACTCATAGCGAATCATCCCGTCTTCTGCTCGCACCAGTTCCAATTCGATCGTTTGTTCTAAACTATGCAAGTACAATACTTCGGGTCCAGACAAATCACCGGAGATAAACCAATTGTCCGGTTGAGTTCCGCCGGGACCGCCCTGATCTCCCTCTGGTCTTTCTCGTGAATGAAACACACATTGGCCAGCCTCTTCAGGACGCTCTGGAGGCGGACCTTGATTGGGGTCTTGATCTTCTTCACGAGGTTCGTAATACCGACGTTGAAAGGCAATCTCTATCTGACATCGGGTTTGCTGTGCCCCCCAGCCCATATGCTGAATCGCTGCATCGATTCGCATGTTTGGCTTGATGTCATCTGGGTCGATCTGCTGATTGTCTTCAAACGTGCCTTGTTCACCACTGGCGGTCGTATCTTCATGAGCCCCTTCTACAGGTGCCCCATCCTGACCTTCATCACGATTGAACCGATCTGGGTCTAGAAGTTGATAATCTGGATTGCAAGCCAACAAAAATGACAACATAAACGCATACGACATACTCATAGAGTAATCAATCGAAACTGGTCTGCACGGGGCCTTATAACAGTATGACAAACTTTGACAACTTCGAAAAAATGAGCAATCAAGCAGTATTGTTCATATTTTTATCCAAATCAAGTTGGAACGATACTTCAATCTGAGTAGGCCAAGAAAAGCACCCGCCTTTTGATACACTTCATGTATGCACATTATGATCACACTCTCATAAGTCATCGCCATCTTTACCCCTGACAAGGGCATCCGATTCACCAAGCCCACATTCGTATCAGAGTTGACGCATTTGGCTGAGAACCAATCCATGTGTCGTGATCTGCAAGGGGCTGTGAGCGACCCGTTTGACGTATCAAATCCCGCAGATCACTG
>CALDQI010000050.1:0-3480 GCA_937911635.1 uncultured Pseudomonadota bacterium
TTGAACAGGGAGCGGCTGGGTGGGCACACGGTCCGGGCGCTTACCCATCTGCGCCGATAGACAATAATATTGATGATTGGGAAATTGGAGAACCAGACGGGATGGGGATGTCTCCAACCGCCGCGGCTTCAGGCACACGCATTGCCGGTACCAATCTCGAAGGCAACTATCGTTCTAGCAATGCAAGTCATCTCATCAGCCCAGTGATCGAACTTCATGAACCTGGGATGATGCGGTTTCTGTCCTATCAGCGGTTTCTCAGTGTGGAAGACGGTTTGTTTGATCAGGCTTCGATTGCACTTAACCAGCAGCCAATTTGGCAGAATCCTGTGGCTTCGAGACCCACGGACGGGGCTGTCGTTGACGACCAATGGCGCCATCAATTAATACGATTGCCGTATGGTTTGGACAGTGCGCAGTTGACTTGGAGTTTGCGCAGTGATGCGTTTGTCAATCTGGGAGGGTGGGCCATTGATGATGTGTGTATTGTCGAACTTTCCGATCCTGTTGGACATTACAATCAACTTGAATTGATGGCTACAGAGACCGATGCTGGGGTGAAACTCAGTTGGACTGTACCTTGGATACGTCCAATCACTGGGATTACCTTGGTTCGCAAAGCGGGTCAGGATCTACCCGTGAGCCCATTGGATGGAGAAACACTCGTTGAACTAGATGAACTCGTGTCTGGTGCAGTGCATAATTATACGGATTCAGACATTCTCGCAGATCGCCACTATGTCTACGCGGCATTCATTTCGGGTGTGCCTGACAGTCTTGGACTCTTGCCATTGGAGTGGGGCAGCACTGCGCTTCACATAAAGACGTCGAATGACTTGGAGGAAGACAAAGCGGGGTGCTCAAGCACTCAAGGCAATCATGGCACATTGGGAACCGTGGCATTGTTGATGTTGTTGAGTTGTCGACGCCGCCAGTAACTCATTCACAGCCTGTCGAGTTGCAACTGATTGAAGTGTCTCGACCAAAGGTGTAACCTTCGCCTATCGATTCGCTCCAGATATCGAAGACGGTATTGTCATCTTCGCTAGCTGAACTTCCTAGATCCACATTAACCAACGTTACTTCACCGTCTTCTAGAGATGCGGGGTCGACCGCATCTGTAAAGCCATTGGTCCATATATTAATCGCTCCGTTTTCTGGAGAATTGTTTCGTCGCACTCGCATCTCGTGGTTTCTGCTTTCTAGAAGCACTTTGTAGGGGTAGATAGCAGGAGCGATCATGAGTGCACCGGCTTGGGCGGCAGTGTTTTCTTCGATCAGGCTATCGACAATGGTGAGATCAATAGGGGCTTCGCTGGGTTGCATGAAAAATACGCCTCCCCATCCTTGATGAGCACTGTTGTATCGCATGGTGCTCTTCGTTAGAGTGATGGTTCCTTGATACAGTGCCATTCCTGCACCAAGGTCTCCCGTATTGTAGTTGATGGTACTGCTGTCTATTGAAACAGTGCATGGGCCATTCCCCTGACAGAGCAATCCTCCTCCAATACTGGCGTGGTTTGAACTGAGATTGAGTGACCTCGCTTCAATCGTGCCGCTATAATTGTAGATACCTCCACCATATGCTGCCACGTTGTCTGTTATCCAAGAGTTTTCGATGGACAACGCACAGTTCTCCATGAAAAGACCGCCGCCAAAGTCTGCGTCGTTGTCATTCAATATGCTATCGTAAATTTGTAAACTACCCTCAACGCACAGCACAGCTCCTCCATAGGATTCCGTCTGTTCGGCTCCCGAACTGAGGGTTCCGCTACCGTTGACCAGACTCAGTCCCGTTAGTTTTACTTCAGCGTCTCCAAAAATGCTGAGTAAAGACGTTGCGCCCCCACCGTTGAGTACAGTTCGTTCTGCACCCCCTTCTCCGATCAGCGTCAGATCTGCTATGGTCTGGTGTACTGCAAAAAAGGTGTCCTCACAAAAGAACAGTGTTCCGGGTTGATCAATGGATATATAAGCAGGGTTTTGTGCTGTTCCAGTGGAATAGCTGGACGTAACATCGATGATAGAGGTTCCATCATCAAAAAAAACGCCCGGAGAAGGGGGGGTACTGGGATCACAATCGCTATCGACACCGTCGCAGATCTCCTCTGCTAGTGGATGGACATCCGGTCTTTGGTCATCACAATCTCCGCCTTGTTGGGTGTATGCCTCATCAAGTTCCGAGCAGGAATAATGTTGTTTCTCAGGATTGCCGTATCCATCGCCATCGAGGTCCTCATAGTACAGATTGCCTGTGAGTTCATCTATTTCACCGTCACAATCGTTGTCGACTCCATCGCACACCTCTGGAGCCCCAGGATAAACAGCAGGATCTCGCGGACCGCAGTCTGCATCTTTCCTGTATCCATCCCCATCTGGGTCTGGTCCACAGGCTGACAGCAGCAAAAAACAGGGTGAAAAGAGTCTCATTACCCATAATGTATACCAAGTGGACGGTATGGTTCAAGTACTGAATGCATTTTGTATTGAATATTTCAATCTTCAAAAAATAGAATGAATGTATTTGCGTATATGTATCAAATATTTACTAGATATCGATGTCGTAGAGGTGATGAACCACATTCATCACCCCCTGAATACTGTTCATTTGTATTGGTAATTGAACTGGGTCAAGATGAGAGTGTGATTCAAAACTCACACAACAAATAACACAAATCCCATTGGAGAAATACCATGCGCATCTTAACCACCTTTGGACTTGTTAGTGTCCTCGCTTGCCGAACAGACAAAAGTCTCACCATCACGAATCCTGCACCCAAAGTTGATATCATTTCTCATGGAGATGGTAGCATCGTTCTAGAAGGCTTTTCAACGATATTTATTGGAAATGTGACCGACTCAAACCACACCCCAGATCAGTTGGTCACGACTTGGTATGTGGACGGTGAAATAGTCTGTGATGAGATTATTCCAGACGAAAACGGGGAGACAACCTGTGAACTCGAACTCGGTTTGGGAAACACAGAGGTGACCCTTGCTGCAAGAGATGCTGAAAATGCACGAAATGAAACCACAGTAATCATTTCTATTGAACCCACTGCTGCACCTGAATCTGCCATTGTGAGTCCAAGTGCGAGTGGTGTGTATTATGCGGACCAAAAGATTACCTTTGAAGGGACAATTGGCGATGCTGAAGATGCACCAGAGATTCTGACCGCATTTTGGGAGAGTGACATTGATGGTGTGCTCAGCAATGTCGATTCTGAGGCAGACAGCAATGGTACAGTTATCGGCTATTCATACCTGACCGAAGGCGAACACGCAATTGAGTTGCACGTTGAAGACAGTACGGGCAAAACCGACAGAGAAACAGTGATCATTGACGTTGGACCACCGAACTCTACCCCGTTGTGTGAAATACTTTCCCCCGCAGATGGCTTGGCTGGAGTCCAAGGAGATTTGGTGACATTTGAGGGGACAGCGAGCGATGTTGACGTAGCCTCAGATTGGCTTTCCGTT
>CALDQI010000051.1:0-3977 GCA_937911635.1 uncultured Pseudomonadota bacterium
TTGTTAACACTAACGACCCACCATACTCAACCCTAAGTTCATCTCGAACACGTGCAGTACCCTGTACGGTCAACTCATCACCAACAAATAAACTACCATCCCAATTTTCATTGAAGTGCATGGTCCAAGAATCTAGGGTACCAGTATTCCCACCTGTTTGATCAACAACATTCAACATCCATGTACCTTGCGTTGACTCACCATAAAAAGAGTACAAGTTACCTGAGTTAAAATCTACATTCCGGCCAATGTTACTATCAAACGAAGTCTCCCCTGGATTGCCTCCATCATAGAGTGTCACCGATGTTCCTGACGGCGATGTTAAAGTCAGAGTCACCTCACCCAAATCATCGTGTGTCAACTGTACGTCTATGGATAAAGTATTTACGGTCAGTGAATCTGAAATGTATCGAACCGATGTAACCCCTACAGAATTGTTGTCCGGTATACTCATCGGAGTGTCAAAACTGCTGTATGAGTCTCCACCATCTGACTCACCAATGGTCGCTGGAGATGTTAAGCTTCCACCAGAAGAAGCACTTCCCCAGCTCACAGTAGAGCCATCTGTAGTAAGTACCTGACCTGAAGTACCACCAGAACCATCCAACTGGCTAGGTCCAATCGAACTAGACTCTGTCAACACCAGAGAACCACCTACCGTCGTCCCAGCTTGCAACGCCAGTCCTGAGACAGCCTCAACCATCGCCTGAACTTCCGAAGCACTCAAGGTCGTATCGGTATCGGCACCACATGCCCACGATGCGGTAGAGAGGTTGTACACCATGATTTGGCCGTTGGTACATCCGGATGGTTCAGTCATGATATCATTCCCACCAATCGTTGTACTACTGTTTAAATCAATCGCACCATTGGTGACATAAGTTTCCACAGTAGATTCGTCGAGATACGTATCTGTGTCAATATCCGCAGCACAACTCCAACTACTACTAGTCGTACTATACTTAGCCACCTGACCATCAGAACAGCCCAGTGCCGCCAAGGTGTCTGAGTCTGTGATGGTTGTCAGAATCGCCGAACCACCAATTGTTGTACTACTATCAAGGTCTATCCCACCATTCGTGATGTAGGTCTCCACATCAGACTCTGACAACTGCGTATCTGTGTCCGTATCGATGTCTGCCGCACATCCCCAGGCACCTGTACTACTATCATATTTAGCCACCTGTCCATCACTGCAACCAAGCGCAGCCAACGTATCCGAATCGGTAACTGATGTGAGTATCGCTGAACCACCGATGGTTGTACTACTGTTCAAATCAATCGCACCATTTGTGACATACGTTTCAACGGTATTCTCATCCAAAACCGTGTCGATATCGGCGTCACAATACCATTCATCGAGCACAAGGTCATAACGGGCAATCTCACCATCATTGGCACAAGACAAGTTTGCGAGCGTATCTGAGTCATCGACGCACGTTACAACGTTCGCACCACCCACTGTGGTATTCACATGCAAGTCCAATCCACCGTTGGTGATATAGGTTTCCACTGTTGCTTCATCCAGATTCGTATCGGTATCGATGTCTGCCCCACAAGCCCAAGCACCGTTGGCACTGTTGTACTTGGCGACTTCTCCGTCGGCACACCCTAAAGTCGCCAGTGTATCTGAATCCGTCACTGTGGTCAAAATAGGAGAGCCACCGATGGTTGTACCAGCATTCAAGTCCATTTGATTGTTCGCCAGCATCGTTGTTACATCAGAAACAGACAATGTATTATCAGAAACACAAGTCCAGCCAGCACCATCGTACCCTGCTATCTCTCCACCAGAACAGCCCAGTCCTGCAAGGGTATCATCATCACCATCCAACAAGTCTGATGGACGATTGGCAAGTGTATTCCAATCGGAGGCGACTGCATCTGCTGTGGTGAGGATGTTGTTTCCATCTACTTGTGAACCGGCTCCCAAGTTGACTTGTTGACCTGTGACAAGCCCCAATACCCCTGCTTGATCAAGAGTGGTATCGGTATCGATGTCTGCAGCACAAGCCCAAGCACCGTTGGCTGTATCGTATTTTGCGACCTCTCCATCATTACAGCCCAAAGCATCGAGGGTATCCGAATCCGTCACTGTCGTCAGAATTGCCGCACCACCAATGGTTGTAGCAGCATTCAAGTCCATTTGATTGTTCGCCAGCATCGTCGTAATGTCTTGCAGTGTCAGATTTGAATCCGACACACAGGTCCAACCAGAACCATCCCAACCAGCAATCTCTCCTGCAGAGCAAGATAAGCCTGCCAGTGTATCACTGTCTCCGTCGGCAATATCGGTTGGCAAGTAGGAGTTGAATGTACCTGCCGTCACGATGTCTGAACCGTTCATTTGAGAATTGACCGCCAAATCAATTGCGTCATTGGTGATGTACCCTTCCACTTGCCCTTCCGAGAGTTGGGTATTGTCGTCGCCATCTGCAATGTATGCGGGTATGGTGTTCGGATCGATGTTGTTCCAATCCACCGTAATCGGTTGCCCCACCCAGTTTCCATTGCTGTCGATAACCTGTGAGGCGTTGATCGATACTTCAGTCGCGTTGACACTACCACCGTCGACACTCTCTGCAATCTCCGCATTGCCAGCCATCTGGGCATAGGGTGCGGAGTTAATGGCCTGCCGGGTTGTCATCGGTGAGTTGCTGTTCACTTGGAGCTCTAGATAAAGCGGATACAACGACAACACACTAGAATCTAAGGCATTGTTTTGTTCATCTGTTCCCAGTACCGTTGCGTAATACCCATTGTTGAAACTCACGACCAAGGTTTCCGACCAGTACATCGAACCACCCGACGTAGAATCGTAGATACGGAAGGTCAAATCATGCGTCCCCGTCATAGCGGCACCATTGGCATCCAATAGACGGCCCTGATGTGTGATTTGTAGAGGAACGGCGTTTGCACTGTTCAAGAATGAAGAGAAAAGCAAAGAGAGAATCATGGTTTACTCCGGAGAAAATACGTAAATTGAGCCAGGTTGCCAAGTGTTGGTTGAGGTAGAGGTTTCCTCTCCTGCAACACCGGCTTCAGAAAAACAAGCAATCGACTGTACACCAGTTGGGTCAACGGCATAACCAGCAGAAGCACAAATGCCTCCTCCAGTCGCACCAGGCACGTCTGCACCCACCGTGACCGACACGGTGACAGGTGTTCCAACATCCGTACCATCATCTGGTGTTACGATACAGGACCAAACTTCACCGTCGGCTATATCAGTAGACAAAACAGTATCAGAGGTGTTGTTGGCACTGTTGCCGTCCACCGTCCAGTCATAGCTAAGTCCAACGGTGTCACCATCCACATCGTTTCCTTGTGCAATACAAGTCAAGTCATCCAAACCAGCCACAGGTGCTGTCGGGTCGATTAAAACATTAAAGGCGGATGGTGGGGTATTCAAAATCGAGATGGTGCTGCTGGTTTGAGACGTGGTGGAACTGCCGTCAGAAACGGTCAACACAACATACACATCATCATTTTTATCAAAGTGATACACCCCATCCAAAGTGTCACTCCCAACTGAACCACTGTTGCTTTGAACCAACGCAAATCCAGAACCATTGTCCACATACCAATCCCAGCTGTAGGTCAACGGGTCCCCTTCTCCATCGGTGGCTGTTGCCGTAGCCGTGATGACATCATCCGTGTAAACCGCATTTGGAGATAGGCCCAATGTATTGATTACGGGTGCAGTGTTTCCAACGGTCACCGAAGCAGATACTGGTGTTCCACTGGTGGTTCCGTCATTCGGAGTCACCGTACAGGTCAACGTATCATTAAACTGAAATGGTCCGTTCAACGTATCGGTGGTTGAAGACAACGTATTTCCACCCATCGTCCATTGAAAGGATACAGAGACGGCATCACCATCCGCATCACTCGTACTGTAGCTACAGGTCAAATCATCTTGTACATTTGGACTGTTTGGTGAAATCGACACCGTGGTCACAATCGGCAAAGAATTG
>CALDQI010000052.1:0-5672 GCA_937911635.1 uncultured Pseudomonadota bacterium
CACCCTCTCACTGTACTGCAGTGCACCAGACTCTTGAAATTTATTCATTTCTTCACGCAGTCGATGGATCTCAGCCTCATCTGCAGAAATCTTTACCTCTACCGATACTGTATCATCGGGAGGTTCAGCATATGCCAGTCCCAAAAACAATAGCATAGTCATTCTGCGTCCTCGTGTAAAAATATATCAAACATCCAAAACAGTGACTCCGAAAACACTGGGACAAAAGCCAACGTCAATCCAGACCGTAAAAATTCACGCAACAGTTGTTGATCATGCCACACACGAAGTAGGAAGAACTGTTGGTCATCAGAATGAAAGAGATATCCCAAAGACCCAACTAAAAGCAACACAAATACAGCACCTGGCATGAAATCCGCATAGTCTTGAGCATATGGATACCGCAAATAGGCCATTACACGAGCAGAAAAGGGAATGGCCAGTGCCAGCGTCGGAAGCAACTCTATATTGGAAACTGTAATGGGTAAGTCAACCCCTGCAGACCATGATACAAAAAACAACGCCTCAGAAAACAATAGTACGTACACCCAACTGACAAGATACAATAAAGACAAAGAGATTAAGATAGAAGATAGATGTTCCGGAACAACCTCTTCAGGATCAGGCTCCTCTTCGAAATGCAACAAGCGTCGACCAAAGACCTTCCAGTTTCCCTGAGCCGCCTCTTCAACTACAATGTTCTCGAGAATTCTGAACGAACTCGTTTTAGAAATGATTTGTGTATACAGCTTCGTAATTGTAAATACAGAAACAATCCCAAGCCCCATCAAAACAGTAACTATCGAGCCCATGACCAGATTTTCAGTAATGGTATCAATAATCTCAAAGAAGGCGACAATCGCACTTTGTTCTTTTACGACAATATTGAAGACAAAAGCCCAGAGGAGCAAAAGAAACACAATACTTTGTCCAATCGAGGCTCTACTCTTAAGCCGGTGTGACACAGATGGAGACGAATGCTTAGAGGATGGCATAGAAGGTCTCCGGCATGTTCAGCAAAAATGCTAGCATAATCAACAGAAAAACTCCAAACCAACGGAGCCGACTTTCTGCAAAGATATCAGAGCCTTCCAATGGTTGCAACGGAAAAGAAATCACAAATGTATACAGCAACAATTGCGCTGCCCAAATCTCCAACAGTACCATCCCCAAAAGAATCCCAAGAGTATCCAACACCAAAGAGAGTCCGAGTAAAACAAGAAGTGCCATGGTAGAAACCTTAGCCTTGGCCGCAGTTTCTCCTTTCAATTCCACATCAGAGGCCAAAGGTAGAAATGACAATGCACCCGTAAAATAAGCCTGTAAAATCATACCGTCTAATGATGTACGTAAAGAAGTCTTGACATCATATTTAATACCCGCCCAAGCCATTATACCGTAGTGAATCGCAATATTCAGCCCCGCCAATATAGACACCGTAATCAGAGATAGACCCATCGCAAAATCTGATACCTCTAAGATGGGATGCCAAACAACAACCCCATAAAAGGACAACGTCAGAGAGATGATACCAAGACCCAACGCCAAAAATAAAGGCTGAGGAAAGTCCGCGTCGATATCCTCCATATTGCGTACGGTTGAGGTTCTCATTGTTGGTAAGAACAATCGCAACAACATCGGTAGCATAGTACGAATCAGTCGTCTGGTTACAGCCCTCAATCCAGTTCGAATGGCAGACATAAATGTAGACTTCAAAATATTACGACCATTTGACCGAATGATTGTCCCTAGAGCCACGGTCGCAGTAGCCGCACTGCCAACCGTCTCAGTTTCTTGAGTCATCTCTTGGATGATAAACATGGGCGCGATCAAGCACAATAACACCAATAGAACAGCAATGATGTTTACTTTGCTCAACACATACCTCAAAGATGAAAAAGTCTCTACACTTACTAACATGCTATAACAAACATGATCAAGGACTGTCCCATCTCAGTACACAGGCATCATTATTTTAACTTTTGTTTTGCCTCTTTTGCAGCCTTTGACTTCGGATACTCCGCAATCACATCATTGTAAAATATAGCTGCGTTTTCAGACTGACCCATCGCTTCAAAACACTCTCCTTGGCGCAATAAAGACCATGAGGCGAAGGGAGATGAAGGATGCCGGTTGAGTACATCTTGAAATCTACGAGCCGATTCTGGATACTGTTTGTTGTTAAATGCGGCTTCAGCCAAACGATACCGCACCTCTGGCTCATACTCCGATCGCGGAAACTCTTTTAGCATCCGATTGAGTACAGCCTCTGCGGCTTCTTCTCTACCTGCTACCAAGTGACCCTTCGCCAATGTCAATAAGTCTTGAGCCGTGACTGGGGTCGGTTCAGGGTCCTCGACAGTTTGTACCTGTTGAACCTCTGTAGGGCGCTCAGACGACTGTTCAGAATCGGTTTGAATTTGTTGTTCAGGTTCGACGTTCGAAGCACCTTGATTGGGCTTTGATTCTGATATCTGTTCTCCTGGCGCAGGTGCAGTCATACCGAGTGAAGATTCAAGTTGCAAAGCCCGTTGTTCAAGCCAATCCAAACGAAATTGGGCATCTTCTTGTTGCGATGTAACTCCGCTATTCAGTTGAGTGATTTGAAACTGGAGCTGCTCCATATCCCCGCGCATGTTTGCCATTTCGACGCGCACTTCGTCCAACGTTTCCAACTTTAAGATCTGATCTTGACCACGAGCCTTGGTTGCGCCTTCAATTTTAGTGATGCGACGCTCTACCTCATTCATCTTCAGAATGAGCGAATCAATCTCCTCAACACTCTTCATAATATCTTGGGTGGCCGAGGTTCCTGTTCGGTCTTTTGGGCACCCTAGCAACAACCCAAATGTCAACAATGACAGCATATTTGCTCCTACTCAATTATTTGTGTTGTTGTATTTGTATCGTATTCGAACCACAGTTCACACTTCGTACCCCAAACAAACTAACTTACGGGGGCTATACATCCTCTGAAAGGTCTCTCACTATGCGATCACTGTACAATCACACAATCACTGTACAATTATCTCTACTCGACGATTCTGTTGATAAGCGGCTTCCGAACTACCTTGAATAGCGGGCTTCTCCTCTCCGTGAGAAACCGTTTTCAGGTTCGAATCCGCAACCCCTTGAGTCAGTAAAAACCTAGCCGCAGCATCTGCCCGCCGCTGACCAAGAGCAATGTTAAATTCGGTAGTCCCTCGTTCGTCACAATGCCCTTCTAAACGCAGTTGTACATTGCTGTTCACCCAACAATCACTTTGTTCTAGAACGCTACGCTCCGATTCTGCTGTGAGCCTGTCTTTGTTTAGTTCAAAATACAGGGTCACATCTTCACATCTCGCAGTTAAATCACCATCATCCGTTAGCGAACCAACTTGAAGTGCCTCATACAAGGTGTGTTTTTGAGCCGTTGGATTGCTAACGGTCACATTGTACAAACCGGAGTCCATTGGATTCACTGCAATACGAAGTTCAGTCTCACTGACAAATTCGGTAGCAAAATTGCGCTCGCCTACCAAAATCATAGCTCCCTCTTCAAAACCTTTTCCATAAACAGTGGCATCAAAAGAAACTCCTGCATCAACAACATCCGGTTGGAAATCAGTCACTCGCAGTTCAACTGTTGGCGCGATCACCGCTATGGACTGTTTGCTATCCAACGCCTTGCACTTTTCGGAGTCCAAAAATGGCTTTACACAAGGATCTTTGCAGTTGGCGGCAAAAAACATCGGCATGGACACAATCAATATTATTCGGGTGGATTTGGTTGAAAAGGCAGATGAGAGATTCATACACCACTCCTTATACTTGGGGAAATATGGAAGGGATAGCAAAACAATGTTTACATGTAAAGAGTTTATCGTAAAACATCCAAAACTTCAAACCATAAAAACAACTAATTATTCCAGTAAATTAGGGAGGTACTCTCGTAGAAATTGACTATACTATGCCATGCATCAAGTAAGGGAGAACTTATGTACGAAGTTTATTGGGGTACATTTCTGTTTGGCGGCATCTTAATTTTGTCCTCTATTGTAATGGGGGGCGGTGATGGCGATGTTGATATGGATAAAGATCTCTCCTTAGATAAAGACATCTCGTTCGATAAAGATATGGACATCAATGTTGATGATTTTGACAGTGATGGTACAGACTTTGATTCAATGGGTTGGCTTCCATTTCTCAGTCTTCGATTTTGGACATTCTTTACAGGCCTATTTGGTCTAAACGGTCTTATCATGACCAATCTTGGAAGTGACCCAACAACTACTCTTGTTGCATCAGGCGTCATGGGCGTTGGACTTGCTTATCCAATAGCTTACCTATTTCAATATTTGAAAAGAAATCCAGTTACTTCAAATACCAACTCAAAGACTTACGAGCAGGAAATCGCACAGGCTCTCCTCCCTATGAAACCTGATGGCTCAGGAAAAATTAGAATATCAATGTCTGGAGAACTGATCGATTTAATCGCACAAAATCCTACAAATGAAAGCATAGAACAAGGTCAAGAGGTACTCATTGTAGAAATGAAAGACGGACTTGCTTTAATCAGCCCTATTGAGCAATCAATCACCAATAACTAAATACTACAAACTTTATAACTTAAGGAGAAACTAAATGGAATTAGGAATTTTACTGGCCATTGTCGTAATGGTAATGATTGGCTTATTCAGCAAATTCTTGGTCATCGGAAAACCAAATGAAGTCTTGGTCTTTTCTGGGAAAGAATCAACAAACTCTGCGGGGAAATCCGTCGGTTATACAACCATGATTGGTGGTAATCGTGGGTTTTGCATACCATTTGTTCATAAATTGGAGCGTATGCCACTCACCACTCTGCCCATCGATATCCGTGTCACAAACGCTTATTCAAAAGGGGGTATCCCTCTTGACGTTCACGCTGTTGCAAATATCAAAGTGTCTTCTGATGAAAAGATTATTGGAAACGCCATCGAACGTTTCTTGGGACAAGACTCAAAAGAGATTCAACGTGTGGGAAAAGAAACGCTTGAGGGCCACTTACGTGGTGTTCTTGCAACTTTGACGCCTGAAGAGGTAAATGAAGATCGTCTGAAGTTTGCACAAGCATTGATGGATGAAGCAGATACTGACTTTGATAAACTGGGTCTACACTTGGATACTCTCAAGATTCAAAACGTCACTGATTCTACGAATTATCTCGAATCCATTGGACGTCGAAGAATTGCGGAGGTCATCCGTGATGCCGAGATCGCAGAGTCTACTGCAAAAGCTGAATCCAAAGAGATGGAATCACAATATAAGCAGGAAGCCAAAGTGGCTATGGAAACAGCACAAACCACCATTGTTGAGGCAGAAAATGCCCTGAGGGCTCTTCAGGCGAAGCTCGACGCGGATATCGAATCTGCAAAGGAAGAAGCGATGGCTGCTGCACGAGAAGCCAAAGCAGAAGGTGAAACCCAACTACAACATATTCAAAAATTAAAAATGTGATATTTGGTGATAATGTTAAAATCATCGAACCAGTTAATTTATATGACTGTAGCATCGGGAATGATAGTTTTATAGGGCCATTTGTAGAAATTCAAAAAAAAGTAAAGATTGGTAATAACACAAAAGTTCAGTCACATACTTTTATTTGTGAATTAGTTGAAATTGGCAATAATTGTTTTATTGGACATGGG
>CALDQI010000053.1:0-7885 GCA_937911635.1 uncultured Pseudomonadota bacterium
TTGCAAACAACCCCAATCTTAAGAGGCTCCCTCAAAACATCGGTCAACCCGAGACCCTTCAGATTGTTTCTCTTGCCAACAACCGACTCTTAGACATCCCAGACAGCATCGGAGACTACAATCACATCACGGAACTGAATGTTGAAGGCAATCAGCTAACTCAACTGCCTTCGACCATCTCGAATCTAATAGAATTACAAGCCCTCAATCTGTCCAACAATCCATATAGCTCACTACCACCAGAAGTGGGTACCCTCAGCAATCTACGTTCGTTGACTTTACATCATCTACCAAATCTAAAAGCCTTACCAATCTTTTCCAACCCTAAAACACTCGAACGACTATCCATCTTAGACTGTCCAAATCTCACAGAAATCACAGAAGATATCCTCCTAGCATCCAAACTCGTGGAACTAAAAATTCAAGCAACAGGTATAGAGAGATTGCCTTCGCAATTATTGAGTTTGCCCAGACTACACGATGTTAAAATTCGTATGAACCCAAATCTTAGAGAACTCCCCTCCGACATTGGCCACAACGATGCCCTGCGAATACTAAGCATGGATCAAAACAACATCTACATCATTCCAGAGGATCTCGGCCTGCTAAATAGTCTTGAAACACTCAGCCTAGACGAGAATAAAATTGTGACCCTTCCCTCAGCGATCTGCTCACTGCCAAGACTGGAAAAACTCTCCCTCTCTGACAATCAGATCTCCCATCTCTGTGATAACCTCGCAGCTTTACAAAAACTTCGAATGCTCAATATCAACTCCAATCCAATTCACACCCTCCCACCATCGATAGGAGAGTTACAAACTCTCGAACACATCAATCTTTGGGATGTCCCGTTGCTAACCGAGCCCACTCCGCTCTATGAATTGACCAATCTTCAGGTACTGTGTTTGAATCCTGCAGATTACTACCCTTCTCCTCAAATCATTCGCAACATCATAAAGAATATCCCATCTCGAGTGGATATCCTCACAACGGATGGATGACAGATGATTTTCTTTTGGATGGCGTGCGGATTCAATCCTTCTGAGCCGATAACAGAACAGGACTCTGTATCTGCAGTTGTGACAATCTCTGCAGGCACCTATCAAATTGGTTCATCAAAGGAACTGAATGTACCACACACACTTCAGAGAACAGTGACACTGACTTATGACTTTGTAATTCAAAGTACCGAAGTCACCTATAAACAATGGCTTGCAGTCACGCCAAATCTTCCAAACCAATACTGTGAATCGGGAATACAATCACACCGCATGAGTCCCACTAATCCTGTACGATGTGTATCTTGGTGTGATGTTATCGTATTTTCAAATCAAAAGAGTATCTCCGATGGTTATGACCCCGCATACATCATAAATGAAGCCTTTATATCGAATATTGACACGATTTATTGCAATGAACAGGCTCAATTTGTACGATTAAACCAAGACTCCAATGGTTGGCGATTACCGACAGAAGCAGAATGGGAGATAGCCGCAGCTATAGATTTGGAAGAAAATGACGAACGTGCATGGTACAAAGGCAACTCAAACGGACATCCACATCCAGTTGCACAATTCGAGCCTAACAAATGGGGGCTATATGACACTCGAGGCAATGTATTTGAATGGATCTGGGAGCGATTTGGAGATTATGAATTGAGAACCGTTACAGACCCATTCCATTTTGAAGTGCCATTGATTGAGGTGTATACACGTCCCATCAAAGGAGGGTCTTATCTAAGTCCAAAAACTGCCCTCGCACCATACAACCGTCCTAATGCTTCCCCTTCGATGATGCATCCTGCAATCGGATTTCGCCTTGTTCGAACCAACGTATCAAATGATAATTGAGGAGATTCGATGATGTATCGACCATTGATCATGGTTCTGATGTGTACGTTTGCCTGTAGAAAAACTAGAACCACACCTGAAATGATTATCGATAAACCATCAATGGTCACCAGCCACTGTGACGTTGGTCTTGAGTACTGTCCACCACCAGGTTCCACCAAAGGAGTGTACGAGGCCGCCCATTCCGCGGTTGGCGATTGTCTCACTGGATGTATAGATGCCAATCAAACCGAAGACCGCAATGATGAAGATATTTGGAAAGACTGTGCCCTGATCTGTGACCAATCGCCTTACTTAGAACTGATTCCAACGCCAACCTCAATTGATATCCAAGTGCTCGAATAGTACCATCAACTTCCTTGGATAAGGAAGACGCAACGGATGTGAAGTGCTATAATATTATCAACACCAAGGAGATCTCATGACACGCATCACTATACTATCCAGCTTACTCATGCTCACCGCTTGCTTTGAAGAAAAAGATTACTGTGACGAATATGTCGATTACATGTGTGAATGTCATGCGGACGACCCGAATTACGATTGCGCCACTCAGCAATCCATTTATGAAGATGCCACACTCGACCAACAAACTGCCTGCGCGCTTACTCTCGATGAACAGTTGATCGAGGATGAAGAGAATGGTTTGGATTGTGAACTTGGTTCAGATACCGGTACAAGTGATACCGGCGTTTAAGTCGTCTCCTCAAGCGGTTTCGTTTCTGGTTCAGTCAGCACAATTGCATTGATCAGACGCTCAAAGGAATCTGGAATGAACTTGCCCTTTTGAACCAAATGCGTATCGCTCATTTCAATACTGAGATAGTTCAACTGTCTAATCCATGACGACATTGGGTATATCATTTCAAACTGTTTTTTGACCAGTATGAGATGCAATCGTCGAAGATTGGGAGTAACCGGGAGCGTATCGGAGCCTGACAATCGATTCGCCCAGAGCGAAAGTGACCGTAGGGAATTTGACCAACGACTTGGCAACTGAAGATCTCCGGAGATTCGAATAGAACAATCTTGAAGAGTAGAAAGATACTCAAAATCCGACAAGTCCGTTATCGAATCTATTGACTTAACCACTCTCAGTTTCGAATTGGGAGCAAACTGAATCTCTTCATACTTCACGCTATATAATTCCAACACTTCGACAGATGCAGGTATGACCAACTTCTTCACCACTGCTTGAGACAGTACCAATTCTTTAATATTCGGCAACTGCTGAATTTGTGTGTGCAACCGTTCCCAATCCATATCCAGTTCAGTTTTAGGCCTGCCATTGGGACTACTATTAGTATAGCAGCGCCATTCCTCACTCGTATATTCACGGGTAAAATCCATTCCCAACACTTGTAGACGTAACAATTTCGAACAGTGATCCAATCCCTCAATGTGCGTTAGCCGGCGACAATCTTTGATAGCAAGCGAATGCACTGGATTGCTCTCTGGAATAAAAACCTGCTGTAGTTCCGGGCACCATTCCAAACAGACATGTGTATCTCCACCAGTTGGATAGCTCGTCAATGTTTCATCACAATAATAATGACTCTCTATCGTGTATTTCTCACTCGACTGACCATATCTAGTCCAATTGTCAATCAGGCTGTAACGTTCTTGATCCGACAAATGGAGAGGGTTGACTTCATCTACCACCCAAGACATCCATCGATCAAAATATTGTAGGAACGATGGATACACACCCTCGATCAACACACGGGCCTGTGTAAAATCTTGCTCCTTAGCGCAGAGCAACTCCAAGATCTTATGCAAGTGTGGAGAATCCATCAATGCCCGAACTCCTCGTAAAAATGCACATACTCCCGATATTTCGGAGCCATTATAACGCTCAAAGAGGAATCCAAAAGTACCCTCCAAACGGATTAGGTTAGGCAATCCTTCCACGACATCACATCGTTCCAAATAAGAACTTTCCCAACGACGGGCATAAAGATGGGTCAAAGACACAGGCAATCGAACAAGGCTTGTGATGCTCTCCAAGACAATCAAATGCGACACTTGCATCTCAGTCAAATCCATCTCAGCATCCAACGTCAACACGATTAGATACGTAGAAGAATCCCCAAAGGCAACAGGCTTCATCGACAGACCAGACACCAATGCATTGTATATATACTGTTCTTGATCTTCTCTAGAAGTATCCGCTGACCAATTAAAAAGACCCTTTGGTACGTCGATAATCCGCTCACAGACCAACAGTCCATCTACACAATCGACAGTTGCATACCCACTCAAGTCATTCCAACGAACAGACCAGCCTTTTGCTTGATCAGCCTCTTTATGGTTGTTTTGGAGATAAGCCATCACAGTCGGTTGTACCAAGATAAACTGTGGTGACACCACCCGTTCGCCTTTATGCAGCGGAAAGAACACGTCAATCCAAGACAATGTATCGGATAACGCCAGTTTCCACTCTGCTTGTTCACCTCTGTACAAAGCATCGTATCGATTGCGGTGCCCCTTCAAAAATGAAAACTTTGAAACAAGCACGACCCACAGTCGATCCTCATACCGATGTTGACTATACTTATCTCTTGGTTCAAGTTCATCCGTATCAAAACTATACCCAAAACTTTCTGTAGGACCATACGCCTGCTCACAAGACTCCAATTCTATCACTCGAAATGATTCCAGTTCATCCAACAATTGACTCCAATGGTCTGGGTAGTCTCCATAGTCAACCATGAAATACTCGTCTGTTACACCATCATCGATCTGCACATAAATATCCGAATACGAGCCTGCACCATCGTCATAGGTGTAGTCCACCCACATTGAAACATTAGAAATTTCAGGATCTCCACTCTGTACTGTATTGGAATTATAGACATTAAGTCGCTCGAGAGTATGTTGACGTATAAACATCCACTGGAGATACTCGTCGTGTGAACTTTCAGCATCATAAGCGTGAGGCTCCAAACTATCTACTTCTATACGACCCAAAGAAGAGGTATTCAAACACTTATCTTCGTAAACGGCTTCTTCTCCTGCGAAAGCTAGAATACAAGCATGAAAATCATCTAGATGGGATACAAAACCATTGAATGGTCGTATTTTCTGCAACCGTTGAAAGGTGACATCGGGATGCTGTTCTTCCCAAACGACAGGCCATTCATTTAAATCCTTCAGTGGCAAAAAACGATCGCATCCATAAGTTCCAGGTATACGTGAGAGAACAAACTCATCAATAATCGAAAGTGTCGCCTCAATTAGTGTTGCGCCACCGATGATCCAAATTATTTTTCCAGGATGGATGTATTGCAAATCTAGAATTCGCTGTATGATATTGCCTTGGATCACACCATCGGCTTCTGAACAAACGTCTGGATTTCGGGTCACCACATAGGAGAGTCTATCGGATACCGGATGCCCGAGTTGTGAATCCTGCCATGTCGTCCGTCCCATGACCATCACGTGTCCTTTGGTCTGGTCCATAAACCATTGAAAGTCCACAGGAATATGTGGCCACGGCATTTTACCATTTAGTCCTACTCCACCAGATTCATCACAGGCTAATATTGCTTTGATCATAGTACACTCAACTAAGACAGGGTTGCTCCCTCAAGTGTACTTCTTTGAAACCAAAACTGCAACGGCTCTTCTGTCACACGATGTTTGGCACACACCAACACAGGATCCATCGTAGAATCAATCAATGCTGCATTATCCGCGTCAAAGTGAAAGGTTTTTAACAGCTGATTGGCAACCGACGCATCGACCACCTTAATGGGAGTACTCTCCAAGCGACCTAAAAAATCTTCAAGCACCTGTCTTGATGCATCGACTATTCCTTTCCAATTCCAGGTTAGACGAGGATATCCAAAATAGTCATGAGTATGGTAATACAACGGTCCGCAGAGCAACAAACGCTGTGCCTTCGCCTCTACGTATCCATGACTTCGATCACTGATAATAACTTGCTCTTGCAACTCAGATGAAGGCAAGGGTCTGTCGAACATTTTGGCAAATACCTGATCCGATAGCACCTCAGAATCAATGCGACTAAATCCTGAGGGGACAGACTCTTCTATATGTCCTGGATGATACATATCAAAATACAACTCTACAAATTTTTCACCCGTGAGATCCATTATGGCATAGCCATCTAAAAGATTTCCCTCTGTACGAAAACTCCCCATACGTTTGTAGCGAATAAACCCATGAGTCTCCGACACCAACTGATGTAAATAGCTCCGTTCGCCGATGGGCGCATCACATCGAATGGGGTTGTCTATGGTTCCAAGTGTCGATATCATCCTGCAATCCTTGTTGGAAATCATTCAGTTATATTGCTCTCTTTACAGAGCGTGTATCCGAATTCGGATACTGAATCATAGTATTGTATGTAAACGCTAGATGCTCTCATAAACCAAGTCACTATAGCGTCTTTATGTAAGTAGGCACTTGTATCAGAATACGGTCATATAAATTCTACTACCCCGATATCCTTAGAACAATAAACGATTCATGCTGCATTCTGCATTTGGTATACGCAGTATACAAGTCCCACCAAATGTCAACGCATGTGCTAGTCTATGGGTAAAGGTGAAATTGGTGGACAGGTACATACTTGTGCACAAACGACTAATTATTGGGACTGCATATAAAAATGTAGACCCTAGGCACTTCTGTGTCTGCAAACTGTCCCGGGGGGGTACTGTGATTCCAAAAGAGCTTATCAACTTTCTCAAACAACTTCCAAATGGTCAACTGGAAATTGCCTATGAGAATCTAACATACCAAAAAGAATGTATATCTGAACCTACACCGTCTACGCTGACAAGCAAAGAAGATATGGTCTCACTTCTGTGTTCCTTTCCATATCTAGAGTTGCTCAATGAACTGATTGAATACGAAACATCTGACGGACACTCTCTACAATGTGAACTGGGCATTCTATATCAGAAGTGCAGCTGCATTGAAAGTGAACAGGCTCTCTTCCATTCTTTACTTCGAAAGCATCACTCCTACGGCTATCGAATGGAATTGTTTGAAGATTTTTCACAAAGCATTGACTGGCTAGAAGAGCCATTTGAACGAATCGTTGGAGTTTTGGCCCAGCAAAATGTGGGGTTCTTGCTTGAAACAAACCGCACGTGGTCTGATCCATTTTTCGCCATCGAGGTTCGAGCCTCTGAAGATGTCTCCCTGACTGAATTGCAACTGTTTGCGTATCTCGCCAAGTACAAATACTCGGCGGATTTTGAAGCGGAATACTGTCAGCACACCTATCAAACAGTTCATTATGAACACCCTATCCGATTGTTCTTTGATACGTATGCACCTGTCAATGAAGAGTTGTTACCAGACTGGAACCAAGCATTGAACGATTTGTGCAGTCAAGATGCGTCCTGCCGCGTACGTGGAAGTGAGCTTTTGCTAGAAGTCGTGTCTCGTAGTTCCTCGATGCAAGAGTCTCTTTCCTTATTCGTGTCGGATGACTGTATCGAACCTCCAGAAACCTATCCCTTGTTCGAAAGAGAGTTGTGCTCTTCCAAGTCTTTACTGTCCGCGCTCTGGTTGTACACATATCTAGATATCGACTCTCCAAAGACTCTTACCTTAGCTAAAAAATGGGGTTCGGCAGACTATGAGGACTTAATGAAGCCCATCAGAGCCCTGTTCAATCCAATTTTCGATTGTGTACAGACTCAACAAATGCAAAATCGAACCTTTGAATCAACAGAATAAACCGGCCGATATCTACTTATTAAAGTCGTGAGCCAACGTGCGTCGCAGTTTTTCCAAATCATCTGCAAGAGGGATCCTAAGCAAGTGTTTTTCGCCCGTTCGAGGATGCTCAAACGAGAGTGAATACGCATGCAGTGCCAACCGAGGTGCCCGCTCTTTAAGTCTTGGAGAACCATACAAAGTATCCCCTAGCACGGGATGCTTTGATTCACTGAGGTGAATCCGAATCTGATGGGTTCGTCCAGTTTCTAGAGTGCACTGGACCATCGTAGACCCACTCAGCTTTTGAAGTGGCTGTATATGCGTAATGGCTCGTT
>CALDQI010000054.1:0-12949 GCA_937911635.1 uncultured Pseudomonadota bacterium
AGGAAGATTTGCTCAATCGATTTGAACAGATTCGCAGGTTGGTTGAGGCTCAGGGTATTGTAGATCCTAAGATTCCTGAACAATTGGGTGAAGCCAAGGTATTTCTCAATGGGCGAAGCTTATCCTCCGGTCAAGGCTTGAAGCCAGGAGAGCATTTGGCACAGATCGTATGCCCCGAAGATGGTTTACAATCTCGTTGGACCACGTTTGAGGAGCCGTTGGATTGGTTTGCGATGTGTCCAAGTGGTGTTGATACAGCCATGGCATCACCTGAAGAGGATATGTTTGGTGGATTGTTTGGCACATCCTTAGAAAATACCGCTCAGTATTACAATCCAGAACCCGTGTGTCCTTCAACAGGATGGACGCTCCCAAGTTTTTCGATGCCAAAGGTCACCTTTCCAGAGTTGGACCCTAAGATTGTTGTGACAATGGGCGGAGGGATGAGTTTGGTACTCGCAGGAGTTGGATCGTACTATGCTTGGGTGACCCCAGCGTTTATCGAGGTTTTAGAAGCTCGAGAGTTGGCTGAGACTGATTCGATTGGTCAAACAGAAGCACGAAAGATATCCAGGCAGTTCAATACCGCTCGATACGCAACTCTTGGGATGTTGACGACAGGGACTGCGCTAACGGGGTATGGGACACTGTTAACCGTCCAACAAGTGTCTCTAGCTCCCGTTTGGTCTCCTGGTTGGATAGGTGTAAACGGTCAGTTTTAACAGACCCGAGATCAGTTATTGTGGTCCTTGGGTTCCTGGAACGGGTGCTGGTGTAAAAAAGTCCCTTTTTGTAGAATCTAGGTTGAGCTCCGTTCTACTTTTATCAGGGATGAGTTGTCCCGCCATTTCAATAACGGCAAAGTACTCACTTGCTGATGGTAGCCCGTCGCCATTGATGTCGACCAGTAGTTCTAGTGCAATGGGATCATCTCCTTCTGGCACAACGATAGAGAACTCGCCGGATTCAATCGTCTTTTGTGTGATGAGATTGTTTTCAGAGTGGTTGTCGTTTGGACCTAGGAATCGCACAGTTCTTAAAATCAAGGCACCCTCGCAATCATCGCAGGTCGCTGTACCAGTGAATGTTACATGATCGTCTTCCTGAACCTGCTCTTGGGTGTATTTTGCTTTGGCACCCTTCGAGGGAATGCGTTCTACGCGAATGAGTAGAGATCCGCTGACGGGTGTCGGTTCGGCATTTTGTGGAGGTGGCTCGCCTTGAATCTGCACGGCTTCAACACCGCCGTCTTGATCCTCAGGAGTTGGTATTGCATCAGCGTTTCCAGCGCCTGCTTCAGTGTCCGATTTGTCTGCATTCTCACTGGGTTTACCATCACCTTCTGGTGGAGTGCCGTCACCATTTTCTGCTTGACCATTCCCACCAGCTGTGTTTTCACTCGGTTTGGGACCGCCGTCGGGAGCACCTTGTGCCGGCATGTTTCCTTGAGCACCTGGGGTGTTACCACCTGGATTGCCTTGAGGCGGTGGGTTCTGCGGATTTTGTGGAGCACTGCCCGTTTGTGCTTTGTCAGGAGGAGTGGGGCAGCCCATAAATAAGATGACACTGGAAAGAAGCCACATAATATTCTCCGATGTGTGAAGTCTCAGATGGTGAAAGATAAGAAGGGGGTGTGTTCGTTAGAACCAATAATGAAATCCACCCAATAGTTTACCAGATGTGCGGGCGGAATTTTCACCTGCACCCAAAGAAATATCCAGGCCCACCCCAGACTCAAAGCTGAGATATTCTAGACCGAATAAAAAGTATTGGACTTCCAGAGCCGGCTGAAACTGGAGCACGGCTGTTTGATTGACCCAGCCAAACCCCGCACCAGCACCCGCTAATAGATTTAGGTTGTCCTCTACCACAACTGCCGTGAGCACGCGCCCCGCGACGAAGGATTTTGTTCTAGAAGAGGGGTCGTTGTCGAATCCAATGAGTCCTTCAACGTGCAGTTGTCCCAAACTAGACTCGCTTTGACTAGAGAGTGGAAGCATCGTGCGTACAGATAGAGCAGGGATGTCTTGATGGTACCAGTTGTTGACACCAACACCCACAGTGGTTTCAGAGAGATCCTTGGCGTGGGCCTGTGTCAGGATTCCAAACAAAATGGGGAACATGATGAGGGTCCTTGTGTTGCATTGTCAAGATAGTGTAACACAGATTCTTTAAATGAGCATGCCGATCGAAAATCACAAAAGAAGTGCTTGAAACACTCTTATATGTGTGTCGAGTTTCACAGTGAATATTGACGATTTGATGAACATTGTAGATGACGTGACACTTTCGCTTAAACCTCGTTACTGTATAGATCGATATTCTACTCCGCTGAGGTTTGTTATGTTGTTCATGGTTCCTATGTTGTCGATGGCTTTTGCTGACTTGCCCCTCTCTGTTTACCCAAACTGTGGGGAGGCAGATGCGGAAGACCTTTGTCCCAACGATGCAGATGATTGGAATGTACTGTCGTATATTCCAGCAGATCAACAAACCAACATTCAAGAGTCTGAACTTGAACTCGGTTCCGGAAATCGATTGGATAAGGCGTTGCGATACCATACGGGCCGATTTGATGTATCTGTTGGTATTATGGACTCTGGGATTGACTGGTCACACAAAGATTTGGTCAACAAATACTTTTTGAATGCTGCAGAACTTCCGGTGCCTCAGAGAGCAGATGGCTTGGAGGCGAGTTCTCATGATGCCAATGAGGATGGTATATTCAACATCGAAGATTATTTAGAAGATCCTCGGGTTGATTGGACCAGTGGTCAAGAACGAGGCGACGATATGCTGGATCCGTCAGATTTGATTTATACATTCTCAGATGGGGTTGATGACGATGGTAACGGCTATATAGACGACATCTCTGGGTGGGACTTCTTTGAGCGTGACAATGATGCGTACCACACATATTCTGATGGTTTTGGAAACCATGGTACAGGCGTAGCACGTTCTGCGGCCGCAGAGGGCGACAATGGTGGCGAGATTGGTCACTGTCCCAATTGTGCCATCGTACCTTTACGTGTGGGGGATACGTTTATTACAGATGGTGGCCGGTGTGCAGAGGCCATCGCATACGGTACGGATATGGGGGTTGCGGGAATCACAATGGCGGTAGGGGCTTTGAGCAATTCGGATGCCACAACTGAAGCCGCTCGATATGCTTGGGATATGGGTACTGTACTGGTTGGAGCCGCTGGAGATGAAAATGCTTATCACCACAATTTTCCCGCGGTCCTTGATGACGTCATGTACGTACACTCCATCACTTGGAACACTCGCACAAACCCTGTCAGCTATATGAACACGTGGAATTGCAATAATTTTGGTGCTCGAATGACAATGGTAGCGGCATCATCTGCCTGTGCAACAGGTGCTGTTGCAGTTACGACGGGCGCAGTTGGGTTGTTGAAATCCGCTGGATTGGATGCAGGAATAGACTTGCATCCGGGCGAGATCTCGCAGCTGTTAACGCAGCACTCTACGGATATATGGAAAACAGATATAGAGTTGGAACGCTCTAGGGCATATCCATCTGCAGAAGGCTGGGACCCATTTTACGGGTACGGTAGATTAAATGTCGAAGGAAGTGTTATCGCTGTTCAAGAAGGACGAATTCCACCCATTGTGTCGATTCGAGGTGTGGAGTGGTTTGAAGTCATTGATCCAACCCGGCAATTGTCCTTGGATGTGGAAGCGGTGTTGTCTTCGCGTACAGATTCATTCTCGTGGGAATTGGAATATGGACTGGGCAATGATCCAAGAGAGTGGACATCTGTCGATACAGGTTCAGAAACAGCTGCGATCGATGGAGTGATTTCGACCCTAGATTTATCTGCCATTCCACTCGCAGAGGCCATACGTGAGGCGACCATTGACGAAACGATTGTACAACGGCTAGAACGAGTGAATCAACCAGCAGTGACCCTGCGGTTAAAAGCCGTCGATGCAGATGGAAATCACGGGGAGATGCGCAAGACCTTTTATTTGCAAGTCGATCCAGATTTGAAAGAGAACTTTCCAATGAAGTTGGACGGATCAGGTGAAGCCTCTCCGATTATGGCAGACATGGATGGGGATGGTGTTTTTGAGCTGATCGTTGCAGATGGCTCAGGACGAGTCCACGCTCTAAACGGTAGAGGCGAAGAACTTTCAGGCTTTCCTGTACAGAGTGATTTGCGTAGAGGAGCCGAAAACAGTCCCGCATTTCAACAGTTGTCTAAGGTGCATGATCTCTTTATTGCCACTCCAGCGGTGGGTGATTTAGACGGAGATGGAGATATGGAAGTGGTCGCCGCTGGGGTGTATGGTGGTGTGTACGCTTGGCACCATGATGGGTCTGTTGTAACGGGGTATCCACAAGGCATTATTGAGCGCGGACCCAGTGAAATCAGCAATGATTTTTTATACGACAACGGGTTTGCAGGAGCTCCTGCTCTGTATGATCTGGATACGGATGGAACGCTGGAAGTAATCGTTGCTGGAATGGATTCCAGACTGTATGTCTTTGATCATCAAGGGCAAGATTGGGGTGGTTTTCCAATAGAATTGTGTGCTGAAGAACTATGTGGCATTCGTGGTACGCGTACCATCACGTCACCCACTATTGGCGACGTAGATGGCGATGGAGACATAGAGATTGGAATCGCAACCAACGAGGCGGTGGACAATGAGAGCAAGTCGGTATCCTATTTGTTTGATGCAGCTACAGCAGAGGTGGTTGAAGGATGGCCAGCCGCTGTCAGTGGATTGGTCGGTGAAGCGGTGCTGCTACCTCTAATCGGTGAAGGGCATCCAGCCTCTCTTTCATTTGCAGATATTGATGGAGACGGAGATATGGAGATTGCCAATGCAGTGATGCTTGGGAACAATCCTCCCATACATCACGACACTTCGGATGCCATGACCATATCCTTTTTGGGGACAGATTTCAGTCCTCAAACCAATGCGAATATGCCCTCTTTGGTGCAGATGGTCGCCAATCCTGTCTTTGGAGATTTGGATCAAGATGGTATACCTGAATACATTACGGGTGCGGTATCGTCTATATATCTAGCCTCTTTGGCTGCTCGTTCGGTGGTGGAATATCAGCAAGGAGTGGGTGCCTGGTCTGGAGCGACAGGGCAAATGTTGGAGGGATGGCCACGTCAGATTGAAGACGTACAGTTTCTAGCCGCGCCTGCGATTGGGGACATTACTGGCGATGGCATGCCAGAGGCCATTATGGTCTCTGCTGGGTATTTGGTACACGCATGGGATGCAACCGGAACAGAGGCGGCTGGATTTCCGAAGATGACTGGAAACTGGATACTTGGCTCTCCTGCATTGGGAGATATCGATGGTGATGGGTTATTGGATGTGGCTGTCACGACTAGAGAGGGCTGGTTGTTTGTATGGGGCACACAGGGCAGAGCCGATCAATCTTTGGAATGGGCTAGCATTCACCATGACGCTCAGAATACTGGGAATTATGAACATGCCTTGCCCGTTCAATCTGGTCCTGCTGCTTCTGATCCAGATCAGCGTGACTGTGGTTGCAATGGGGACAAGGAGCAAGCATGGTTGCTGTTTCCGCTCTTGGGTATTCTGAGTCTCCGGAGGCGAACCGGTTCGTTCAGATCGTGAATTCTTTGAACGAGCGTTCAAGCGACGGTCGGTCTAAATAGAGACCAGGTCAATTGAGTTTGTCGCTATGCCGACTTTTGAGCCGCTGAGCGCGTTTATTTTCCTTCGTTTGTTTGGGCTTAGCATCCCTTACAGTACGGACTTCCTTAGGCTTGCTATTTTTATTCTTGGATCCTTTAGGTCTTCCAGGTCCCCGTTTAACAGTTGCCTCGATACTGGTTTCTGTACTTGTTTTCGGTTTATTTTTGGATCCTTTAGGTCTTCCAGGTCCTCGTTTAACAGTGGTTTCAATGCTGTTGTCTGTATGTGCTTTTGGTTTATTCTTGGATCCTTTAGGTCTTCCAGGTCTCCGTTTTGGTTTGTCTTCAGCCTCTGAGGTTGGTTTGTTTTTGGACCCTTTTGGTCTGCCCGGACCACGTGTACTCTTTTTTGCTACAGGCTTTGGTTCTGGTTTGATGGGTTGTACCAGTGTCCGCTTATCTACAGAGGGTAAATTGTCTGCGACTTCAATTGTGAGCTGGCGATCATCATCCACAAAGGTGAAGTATTGACTGAGGTCGTTCAGATGATTGGCCGTTATTAAAGGAATCTGTTTGATATCTACGCCACGGCGATAGTTGGTCGTATGATAGGCACACACCATCTCTTGCGGTATGCCACCCTCTGCAATTCGTCGTTGGAGTCTTCTCAAGAAGGCTTCAGAATGTGTGGACACAATCAATTGAATGTTTCGATCTTTCCCATCTTCTTTTGATCGAATCACATCCAATAGCACATCTGCCAGCAACGCCTGAGACTGAGGAGATAAGTGCGTTTCTATAGCGTCCAATACAATGGTTGAGTTGCTGGGTGCGCAAAAGCATTGAACCAAAATTGGCAGGACCTGTGCAATTGCTTTTCCCGCTGCAGGTAAATTCACCACCTGTTTTGATTTCCGGGCGGTGATTTTGATGGTGTATCCATTCTCAACGGCTTCAATATCCTCAATATGGATGGCATGGGCCAGTTGCAGTCGCTGTAAGAGGTCATTGACGATGGCTTGTACAGGTTGATTTCGTCTTCGTTCCCCAAGACTAATTTCTTTGTTCGCCGCTCCCAGTAATACATTGACGGTGTGTGCCCCATCGTGTCCCACATCCGCCCGTTGAAGTCCGGACCATATATGCAATGTATTGAACCTCGTTCTATCCGATCCGACATAGTAAATATTACGGAGAGTTGCTTCATGCGCTTTATTTAGCTCAAATAACCCAGAAGAGTTTTTATAGTAGGTAGGTAATGCTTCAGGGAATCCGTAGAAATATTTGGGTCGCTGTTGCAGCCAAGGTCGTCCAGTTCTATTCTTTAGAATATATCCATCGGTTTCAACTGTAAACTGTGTCAAAGATTTATTCTTCGTAGTGATGACCGATCGATGAGTGGATGCTGTTAAAACTTTGGTTTCTGTATCATACAATTCATATATAAATCGATCAACAGAGAAGTATTGGGCGTTGAATTGATCCAACGTACAATGAAAATGTATACTTTCACCAAATAAATACTGAGTGGGGACACCAAACTTATCCTTTTCAGGATCTTCTATCAGCAGATAGTTCGGCAACTCAAAACGATAAGAGAATTCCAGAGGTCCTTCAGCATTGTTGTAGAGAATAGAGGATTGTGTCCCGAGCTGTAAAGTTGAGTCTTGGTTTCCTGGATACAACACTATATTCGGATCAGATGTGTGTATGGTTTGACTGAGCATCGTCAAAAGATGACCAACACTGGATTTTCCAGACCCTTCTGAACCTGTGAACACAGTAAGTGGAGCCAGCTGAAGCCGAGGGCTATCTTTTAAGCCACGAAAATTTTTGATCTGAATTTCTCTGAACATATACACCTCGACGTTAACTATTTACATTCGACAAGATCGTGCTGAATGTCGATGTGTCGAATGTAAATAAATCAATGAACGAATGTAACAGATTCTAGATACTACGGTATTTTCACACACTCAAAAATATTATAAGTAAGGTATGATTTAGATGGCGAATAGGATACTAATTTATCGGAATATTAGGACAGCAGATTCCCATCCGGCCAATGTATAGGTTAGCTGGTCATTGTCTATAGAGAAGGTTTGTCCTGTGAGTATATTTTCCACAGTTCCACTCGCCGGTATTCCCGCCCAAGATACGGAGTTACTTACAGTGACCGAGTCTGAACCACGGTTGAGCAATACCAGTGCGTGTTGGTCATTTTCACTTATGATGACACCGGTAGAATTGTAGTCTTCCCACCATAGAGTTCGATTTTCACTGGTGATCTGCGGATAGTTCTGTCTGGCGTTGGAAAGGACCTCAACGACACTTTGAACGCCAGCTTGTCGACTGTTCCAATCCCATTGCATCATTTGTCGATTGTCCGGATCGTGATACCCGGGCAGACCGATCTCATCTCCGTAATAGATGAGTGAGGCACCTGGGTGAGTTAGGAGCCAAGTCCAAGCCAGTTTCAATTTGTTGTAGGGTTCATCCCAGTCTGGGTTTTGGGCATCCACTCGCCAATCTCCACCACCGCACAGTCCTTCACCGTAGATAGAAGAGACCTCGCCGGCTGCATGGTTGATGAATCGCTCCACATCGTGGTTCCCTAAGAAATTTGACATGACGTTTCCGGAGAATGCCGCCAGAGAGGCTTGTGACTCTAGTTCTAGATCGACAAGTGAACCGTTTCCATGAGCGAACGTGTCCAATAGTTTCCAGTAGAGAGCGAAATCAAACTGACCATCGAGATATTCGTCACCGATGTAGTCTCCGAGTAGACCTCGATCACCACTGAAGGTTTCGCCAACGGTATAAAAATCAAACGGAGTATCTGAAGAATGCTCGATACGTTGCTGGATTTGTCGTTCAAAATTCCAGTGTACAGCCTTGGGCATGTGCTTAACGGCATCCACTCTGAAGCCATCGATGTTGTACTCAATGGCAAAGTCAATGGCATCATCAATGCTGCGAACCATTACCGGAGACTTACTGTAATCAAATGTGGGTACATACGGTGCAAACCAGCAAGTCTCTGGAGCCTGATTCCCATTGTCATTCTCTCTACAGAGATGCTCATTGGTAAACCAATCTTTGTGATCGACATACCACGGATGTTCTTCATGTACGTGATTTCCAACCCAGTCAATCAACACGCGGATGCCTCTATCGTGGGCTCCTTGGATGAGCTGACGAAGGGTGTCTTCATCTCCAAAATGTTCTTCTAAGAGAGAGTTCGATTCAGGCCAGTACCCGTGGTATCCAGTGATGGTCATGCCGCAGTCACCTTCATAGGTTCCATCTGGATTGTTGAGGGGACTGTTGATCCACAGCGCTGTAACACCCATGTTGTCTAGATAGTCGAGTTTGTTGATGATCCCTTGCCAGTCTCCACCGAGATAGTCTCCGGTGTGCCAGTTTGTACCATATTCCTTATCGTTGCTGGTATCCCCATTTTCAAACCGATCGACAAAAGGGAAGTACATCACAGCACGATTCCATTCAAAGTCATCGGTCCAGAAGGGGAGGTGAATCGATTCTGAACGGTCTCCATCCGCTTTGATCCCAGTCAAGCGAATGGTGTGTCGGTCGGTGCTTTCCAGTGCCACCTCGATCTGCACAGAAGGCTCGACAGTACTCGTGATGCCATTGTAAACGAGTTCGAGTTCTGCGTAGCCTTCACTGCCACTCAGTTCCACCGTAGCTGTACTGTCGTTGTGAGACCATGTTGCAATTGAGAGCGCGTCGTCTTCACAATCCAAAGTCGCGATGGAGTTGCATGATCCGTCATTCAGTTCACAGGTGTTGATGAACGGTTGACCCGCGTCACATTGAAACCATTCTCCGGTTGGATCACAGGTCCAATCGGTGCTTCCATTCTGCTCGACGACAAACTTGTATGCGGACTCCGACTCTAAGATGACTTGAGTGGTCCAAACGCCATCCTCTTCGGTCATTGGATGACTGGTTGTGTTCCAATCGTTGAACTCCCCAGCGACGAACACAGCAGAGGTATTTTCTGGTGCGACGTAGGAGAATGTGTACGGACAGGATCCTTCTGGAACATCTCCAGTTCCAAACGTGACATCAAACTCTTCTATGCTGTATACTTCGCACGCATCCTGTACCGTAATGCTTAGTGTTGTACTGCCATTAAAAGGGAATTCGGATGGTGTAATTGTGATCCATCCATCTTCCAGTGTAGCTGTGACGTCAGGATTGGAGACTTCCAGCGTTACAGTCAGTTCATTCAATTCCAAACTTGAATCTAAGACAATATCTTCTAAAGATACGGTCCAAGCAGAGTTTTCGTCCGTTGTTCGAATTCTAGGCGTATCCAAAATGGGTGCGACTTCATTGCGGCAACAGCCGGATAACAGTAGAGATAAGAGTATAGACATGGTTTTTTGCCCTAAGATGGTTGTATGATTTTTATCTTAATATCCTTTTTTTCCTGTAGTCGAACACAAACTTGCCCAGATGACATGGCAAGTTTCGATAAAATCACATTCAAGGTTGGTGTGGAGAAGCCAAGTCGATCTTGGCATGCTGGTATACAGGAAGTAACGGTCGAGCCTTTTTGTATGGATCGGTATGAATATCCCAATGTTAAAGGAGAGTACCCAACCCATTCTGTTACATGGGAAGAAGCGAAGTCTTTGTGTGAATCTGTTGGGAAACGATTGTGCTCTTCAGCGGAGTGGGAATTGGCGTGTCGGGGTACTGAAGGTCGGATGTATTCTTATGGTCAGCACCGAAACCGCAATACCTGCAACACACCGATTGAAGGACCAGGACCACAAGGACGAAGTGTACCCTATACTAGAAGTGGTGAGAAGGAAGACTGCAAAACTCCCGAAGGTGTTTATGACCTCAATGGCTCTTTGAGTGAATGGGTAGCCGACCCTTGGAGTGACTTTCCTGAACCCTTTGCTAAAAACGTCGTTGTATCTCCGGAGAACTGGCGAGAACTCCGCGGAGGCACGATGTGGAACCACACGTTCTACGGACAAGACTGTACCAGCCGTCACGGTCACCGTATGAAGGGGTGGAAGAATATGGATGATGGTTTTAGGTGCTGCTCTACAAGATAAAAGTTGATTTGCGGTACTGCAGTGACAAGACTACTAAAAGTTGATTTGCGGTCTGCAGTGACAAGACTTTCCTTGTTTATCAAAGTTCGGGTACAAAAGTACACCTCACTTTGATATCCTTCGGAGATTCTTGCCCCTTCAGATCCACTCTCAACTTTGAAATGGGGAAGTGGTTGGCTGTTTTAGGGTGACTTGATGGTTGATGTAGCCGTTGGTTTGGTTTTTGTAGGTCAGCCGTTTGTCCCCAACAATGTCCTTAGTTCAGCGAGCAGTTTCGTCCACGTCACGCCTGGCTCCACGGCACAGTGGGCGACATACGTGGGCTCAGTCGCGACGGTCAACAGTGCAGCCTCCTTCGCCAATGTACGAATCAGTTCCGGTGCATCTGGGCGTATAGAGCGCAATGTGTTGAAGTAGTCGAGGTCAATATCGAGGATGAATGGCGCATCCCGTAGTAACGGTTCGTTGAGCGTCCTCAAAATATCATCGAAGTCTTGCAATCGCTTGGTCAGGAAGTCTGTTTCCAGTACGTTGTCGGGCTGTGGGCGGTTGCGTCCAGCGTGGTGGTACTCATCGACCCCACGACAGATAATCTTGTGCTCTAAGTAAATATCTTCGGTCGTGTCTGCGGCGTTGTGCGCGATGACAAATGCAGATTGGATGATGTCTGCACCAATCGCCGCCACCACATGTTCGTCGTTACCAAGATTCTCCATCGCAGTCTCTATAGTACGGGGGTCTGTATGATCGAGTTGGGCAACCAACTGCCGGGACAACTCTTGCTCTATTGCATCTGAGAGACGTTGGTTTTGAGTGCGAGCTTGACGTCTTAAGTACCTTCGGAATGGGCGACTTGTGTCGGTATGATGATCGAGCGTCAGCAGCCGCGGAGCGGAATGCTGGGTGCGTCGAAACGCAGCCCAATGTGGCAGTACTTCATGATGATGTTCGACAACGATCATAGGGCACATAGGACAATTCTCCAGAGGATCAGAGTGGGTTGAGAATGTTTCCCTTTGTATGGTGAACGGATCGTAGATTCGAGCGCGCATTTTTCCGTATTCTATAGGTATCCATCCAGTCGAGTTTGACCAAAATTTTCTTTTCCACTCCAAAACAATCAAATAAAATCGCAAAACCATCCAAATAAAGAATGATTCGACTGCTCGTAGTTGTGGTTTGTCCATTAGAAGTAACGAAGATTGTATGAGGTTTTGATGAGAACTGTTTCGTTTTGTTGTTTTGATTTAGATGGTCGTTTTTGAGAGATTCTTGCCTCTTCAGATCCACTCTCCACTTTGAAATGGGGAGGGTGTTCGGGAGTTTTAGGGAGATCTGGGTGTTGGTTTGTTGCTTGAGAGTTGGTTGAGTTAGCAGTTGATTCACTAATTTGCTGGTTGAATCGATTCCATCATGTGGTATTCTGGATGGAGTTCATTCAACATGAATTGGACAAGTTTTGTATTTACGGAGAAATGGAATGTGGCTTTCTTTATTGTTGTCTGCTGAAGCTTCTACAATGAACGATGGTGTGATGCTAGACGGTGTGAATGATCTGTATCCCCCAATGATTCTGCAAGAAACATCGACAGAATCAGCGCCTAGCGAAGAAGAAGGAACTGATACGCCGACAGAGAGATTGAATGATCAACCCTTCAGTTCATCATTGTATGGACATCCAGATTTCGAACGAGCCCATCGTTTAACCACATTGGGGAAGAAGGTAAGACGTATATCTGGTCCCGTTGCCGTGGGCAGTGGTCTGATTGCGTATGGAGCATGGTCGGATGCGGCATCGTGTAAAGGAGCAGATTGTGGCTCGGGTGGCTTGGGTGCTGCAGTCTTGGCATCATTCGGAGGCGTTGGGTATTTGACGGGGACTGGTTTAACATTGCTCGGTAATTATTCAGCCCATAGTGTTCTGAAAACAAAAGGGGTGGAAGTGTCCAATGCGGGGGTCATTACAAGTGGTGTTGGTTTTGGTCTGGGTTCTATGCTGATTTTGGACACGATGGTTCTAGGCGGAGGAAGTGGTTGGTATCGTGATGCACTGCTGGCTTCAGCTTGCGCAGTTCCTCTCGGTTTTTATTTGCAGCGACAAATAAATAAGAGGGCATATATGAAATTTGTCGATGAAGTGTCTGTGGCACCGATTTGGACACCAGACACAACGGGTGCTGTGGTACAGACTCGATTTTA
>CALDQI010000055.1:0-3559 GCA_937911635.1 uncultured Pseudomonadota bacterium
GGGCGATCATCGCTCCAGGGGTGTCAATGTAATAGATGGTTCCACCTGCAGGCGCACCGATCAATGTGGTCTCCAGAGGTAGAGAGCCTGAAATGATCGATTGAAATACAAACCAGTATCCCCACGCGTGGTTCCAGACATCGATGGCTGGATCTCCCAATAGACGTTGATGTGGGAGGACGCTACTGGGGAGACACAGCAATATGGCACATCCTAACCAGATGCCAAAGCGCTTGAGGTATACGTGCCAAAGAGTGGGTGGGGCTGTTGTTTCGAGCACGGTTCACCAAGCTGGACTTAGCGTTCGAACTCGGGTCCATCAGTGCTCATAGCCTGAGAGAACCAAGGTAGAGACTGCATGAAGGCATCATCAGCTTGCAAGCTGTAAGACAAAGACAGATCTGTTCCATCGAATAGAATGGCTTCGGTTGTTCCACCGACCAAGTCATCTGGCGTGGGTCCATCACCGGTTTTATCAGCGGTGATAACAAGCCAAACAGGTTCATCCATCGTTGCAGGAGCCGTAATGGTCACCGGGGAAGTTGCATCCGCTTGTTTATGAATCACTTTTGGATAGATTCGACCATCGCCCTCTCGCTTGACCACAAATTCAAAGTCAAAGGCGGCAGCACCCGTGACCTCAAGTTCAATCGTAATTTGCTCATCTTCCATAAAATCTGCAAACGTGGGTGGTTGTTGGTACATGGGGAGAACATCGCCCGCGGTCGCAGGTATCTCGCCCGGTTGATGAGCGAAGTCAGGTGTCGGATGTGTATCTTCGGGTGTTTTGACATCTCCATGTGCACCAAGCGTTTCTGGAACATCTCCAAGTGGCGCATTTTGAAACTGTGGGTTGCCATTTTCATCAGTGACTGTGTGTTCTCCTTCTCCGAGTGGCAAAGAAGGAACGGCATCCCCATTTCCTTGAGGTGGTTGTCCGCCTTCAGGGGGCATACCGTTGTCACCACCATTTGGCATCATACCACCATCGACCATCTCGCCTTCTGGAGGTTGTCCCTCCGGAAGTGGACCTTGTTCCATGCCCTCACCTGTCGGAGCTCCAGGGGGTGGACCTCCCATATCTTGACCCATCTCGCCCTGACCCATACCGCCTTGACCCATACCGCCTTGACCCATACCGCCTTGTCCTTGACCCATTTGTCCACCCTGTTTCCCAGGGCCTTCGTTGTTGTTTAAATCTTGAATATCTTTCGGTTCTACTGGGCATCCAAACAGAAATACTAGGGTCAATGGTAATAAACGTATCATGGGTTCACTCAAAGGGGGTGTTGATGAGAAAAGTATCGCATCATTTCAGGTTCGACAATTATTATAGATTGTACCTCTTTGGGACGAGGATTTATTCCAGCAGTTCTGGATGACTCTTAATATGGGTAGCAATGGCACGTGCCATGACCTGAGTACCGATCGGACTGGGGTGCATGTGATCAACGAACAATTCGGCAAAATTGCCTGTGTGGGCAGCAAAAGCCTCTGGGAAAGATACAATGTCAACATTGTTTTCGCTGGCCCATTCCTTTTGTGCTGCGCGATACGGCTGCCATGGTAGCACATGATTCTCATCTGGCGGTGGCATTGGCACATTCCAAATTCCAACATCCCACTCTTGTGCCAAAGGGGCCAACAGCATGGACGCCCCTCTAGCTGTCGCCTCATCTTGAATGGTACTCAGATTGTCAAGGTATTTACTCATTGGAACTCTAGACAGACCAATCACTTTATTGAGGTTCTCTAGTGTTACTGCGGCGTTGGGTCCCGTTGGCATACCGGGCATCAGAACTCGATTGGGACTTTGATTGAGAGACGATTGGAATTGAGCCCACGGCATGTATACGGAGCAATAGAGTCTAGAAGATCGTAAGGTTCGATAGATGAATCCACTTTCTGGGTTGGCAAGTGCCATGGCTTGATCATCTTGGAAGGCATCAATATTGCAATCGCTAAATATGTTGCTCACAATGATGAGATCTGCATCATACGACCAACCGACTTTATCGAGTAGTTTTAAGGTCTGTTCCGTGGAGTATCCAGGTACTCCGAGGTTGATGACTTCAATCGGAAAGCGAAAGATTCTTTTTAATTCCTTTTCCAAGTTGACGGCATAGGTTTGATGATCCTGCACGCCCCATCCATAGATACTGGAGTCTCCCGTCACGAGGATACGTTTTTCATTTTGCTTTTTGGGTGTTGTGGGAAGCAACCGTTCCCTCAATCCAACAGCATTGATCTCTGTGACGTCATTTCCTGTTTGAAATCGGCGGTTCGGTTCCAGAGTCCACAACAGCTCGGGATCTCCTTGCATCGTGTCCCAGTCACCAGCATCAGGAATGATGGCAGAACACTGTGGTGCCTGGACGAGTCGAGCGCCAATTTCTCCACATGTCGTTAGTAGAGTGAGTGGTGCCATAGAAAATAGGATTCGTTTGAGTGTCATGGTATGTACCTCAATTAGCGCTTGGGTGGCAATTGGGGTGGTTTCCCAGGCATGCCTTGTGGACCATTTTGCTTGTTGGGTTGCATCATCATAGGGGCGGAGCGAAGTTCAATGTGGATATCTGTAACTGCAGAATCGACAGCGATGGGATTTTCCTTGGCATGCCCAAAACCGCCTGATCCAGAAGCAGAGACATAGTCCTCTTTTTTGGCCCCTGTTCCTGCATCCAGTGCGGCTGATAAAATGTACTTTCCATGGGGCAAGTTCAGTGAGAATGATTGGGTGGTTTCATTATTCGGTTTCAATCGCGCCTCGGCTACTGGAGAGCGTCCAGGGATCAACATGCCTCTAGAATCGGCATCATTGGCATCAAAAGCTGTAACATAGAGGGCTCGTCCAGAGAGTGGTTTGGTAGAAGATATGGTACCCTCAACAGAGGCAAACACAAGTGGTTCGACTTCATCGTACACTTGCTCTGTGAAACTTCGAGCACATCGAAATCCACTGGCTGAACCCATAATGAGATCGTGAAAGCGATTGGCTACGCGCATATTGGTGGAGAAGGTGTTCCAACCACCACCCCGTAAGACGTGAACATCTCCTGATTTTGGACCGGCCGGATTGGTGCGGATGGTTTCAGAGTACACGGTCGGGTGCCAAACATCGGCAACGTATTCCCATACATTTCCCGCGAGGTGTCTGTGACCATATGGACCGATACCATTCTCGAGGTCTTCCGGAAGCTGAGTGTTGGATACACACAGTTTGGGCAGTCCACTGGCAGACAGCTGGTGGTTGGCAAGATCACAAGATGGTGCGTCAGATCCCCAGGGATAGGCACGTAGGTCAGAAGGGTCGCACATCTTTGGATCGCTTCCAAGTTCGCATCCTCCGCGGGCAGACTTTTCCCATTGGGCTTCTGTAGGAAGAGATTGCTCATTCGCAACGCAATAATCATTGGCTTCTTGCCAAGTGACCCCTTCAGCAGGATGGTCCTTGCGTCCATCCTCTACAGTCCAGCCATCTTTGGTGTTCACCAGACTTCGAATGTCTGAACCCTTTGGAGACCGATTGTTTGAATTCAGCCACACGGAGAATTGTTGT